>DASPXQ010000162.1:0-6314 GCA_035637195.1 Thermoplasmata archaeon
GGTGCGGCCGCATGGTCCGCGCCAGTTTAATGCTTTGGGACTTTCAACGTGCGGCGTCCCGGAAAACGTCTTTACCGAAGAGGCACTTCGCCGCGCGATGGAGTCGCGGGCGATCAAGTGGTGGGGCTGGGGGTGGGAAGACAAGACCGTCCCCCTGGAAAGCCGACCCGCGCTCGTCGACTACCTCCGCGAACGGCTGAAGCTCAACCTGTCGACCCGCCACGGCCCGGTCCCGTTCGAGCGCATCCCGGTGGCGCCGTCCCTCCTCTCGCTGGACGAACTCGCCGAACTGCGCCGGATCGTCGGCGACGAGAACGTCGCGAGCGACGACGCCGCGCGCGTGATGCACGCCGCCGGAAAGGGCTACAAGGATCTCGTCCGGCTGCGGACCGGCCGGATCGGCCGCCTTCCGGATGTCGTCGTCTTCCCGGAGGACGAGGATTCGGTCCGGCGTCTCCTGGAGTTCGCGAATCGACGACGATACGCGGTCATCCCCTTCGGCGGCGGGACGAGCGTCGTCGGCGGCCTCGATGCCCACGCGGACTTCGCCGCGACGATCGCCGCAGACCTGCGGCGGATGCGGCGCGTCCGCTCGGTCGACGTCGAATCGGGCCTCGTGACCGCCGAGGCGGGAATCCGAGGACCGCAGCTCGAGGAGGCACTCAACGCGAAGGGCCTCACGCTCGGCCACTTCCCGCAGTCGTGGGAGTTCTCGACGATGGGCGGCTGGATCGCGACGCGGGCGACCGGCGCCCTCTCGAACCGCTACGGGAGCATCGAAGATCTCGTCGTCGGCCTCCGGCTCGTCTCGCCGACGCGGGTCCTCGACGTGCGGTCGTTGCCGAAGGAATCCCACGGTCCGAGCCTGAAGGAACTCGTCCTCGGCTCGGAGGGTGCGCTGGGCGTCGTCACGCAGGCCACGCTCCGCGCGCATCCGGTGCCCGCCGAGCGCCGGTACGCCTCGCGGCTCTTCCCGACCTTCGCGGACGGCATCGCGGCCCTTCGCGCCATGGCGCGCGACGAGGCCCTCCCGGATATGGCGTACCTCGGGGACAGCGAGGAGACGCGCTTCGCGGCCGCGGGAGCGGGGATCGCGTCCGACGCGGGGGATCTCGCGGCCCGACGGCTGGCGGAGGGCTCGTTGCTCCTCATGGGGTTCGAGGGCACGCGCGAGCGGGTCGTCCATCGGCGTCGCACCGCGATCCGATACGCGCGGGGCCGCTCGACGAGCATCGGATCCGGGCCCGCCGAGCGCTGGTCCCGGGAGCGGTACGAGCTGCCGTATCTGCGCGACTCCCTTCTCGACCGCGGCATCCTCGTCGACACGGTCGAGACGGCGGCGTCGTGGTCCGACCTGATGACGGTCTATGATGCGGGCCGGAAGGCGCTCCAGGCGGCGCTCTGGAAGGACGGGAACCCGGGCATCATCCTCTGCCACATCTCGCACGCATATCCGGACGGCGCCTCGCTGTACTACACGGTCCTCGCGCCGCAGCGGCCCGGACGGGAAATCGAGCAGTGGGAGGCGCTCAAGGCCGCGGTCACGGACGCGTTCGTGGCGGCCGGCGGCGCCTTGAGCCACCATCACGGGATCGGCGAGGACCATGCGCCGTACCTGA
Source organism: Thermoplasmata archaeon (assembly GCA_035637195.1). Lineage (GTDB taxonomy): Archaea > Thermoplasmatota > Thermoplasmata > RBG-16-68-12 > RBG-16-68-12 > RBG-16-68-12. The sequence continues at coordinate 1,620 of DASPXQ010000162.1, forward strand.
AGCGGGTCATCGGGGAGGACGGCGTCGTGGTGCTCCGTGCCCTGAAGCGCGAACTCGATCCAGAGGGCATCATGAATCCGGGGACGTTAGTGGCGGGATCCCCGTGACCACGGAGTTTTCGGCCCGCACCCGCGCGGCGAACCTCGTCCGCATGCGCCGCGAGGCGTTCGACGTCCTGATCGTCGGGGGCGGAATCGTCGGGGCCGGCGTCGCGAGGGACGCGGCGTGCCGCGGCCTCCGGACCGCGCTCGTGGAGCGCGGCGACTTCGCCAGCGGGACGAGCGGCAAGACCTCGCGGCTCGTCCACGGGGGGCTGCGGTATCTGAGGAACTATCGGATCCGCCTCGTCTGGCAGGCGGTGCGAGAACGCGATCGTCTCCTGGTGACGGCGCCGACCCTCGTCCATCCGCTCCCGTTCGTCATCCCGACGTACCGGGATCGGCCTCCCGGGCCCCGGGCGCTTCGGTTCGGATTGTTCCTGTATGATCTGCTCTCGACGCGGAAGACCGTGCCACGGCGGGCGTGGCTCCGCCTCGAGGAAGCGTTGACCCGGGAACCGCGCCTCGAAGGGAAGGCACTCGCTGGCGCCGGCGTCTACTACGACGCATGGACGGACGATGCCCGCCTCGTCCTCGCCGTCGTGAAGGATGCTGCGGCGGAAGGCGCGATCGTCGCGAACTACGCGGAGGCAACGGAACTCGTCCGCGAAGAGGACGAGGTTTGCGGGGCCCGCATCGTGGACCGCATCACCGGCGATCGCTTCGACGTCCGTGCGAGCGTCGTCGTGAACGCGACCGGGGTCTGGCTCGATCGTCTCCGAACCCCGAGGCCGCACCCGACGATCCGGCCGACGAAAGGCATCCATATCTTCGTGCCGCGCGCGAAGCTCGGGCACCACCAGGCGATCGCGCTCCCGGTGCGGGACGGCCGCGTGGTGTTCGTGCTGCCGTGGGGAGACCTCACGCTCGTCGGGACGACGGACACGGACTTCGCGGGCGACCCGGACGCCGTCGTCCCCGATGCACCGGACGTGGACTATCTGCTGTCGGCGGTGAACGAGGGGTTCCCGGAGGCCCAGCTCGTTCCCGAGGACGTCGTCAGCGCCTATGCCTCCCTCCGCCCGCTCCTCCGCAAGGACGGCCAGGACGTGTCCGAGTCGGAGGTCTCCCGGGAGCACGAGATCTTCGAGGACGAGGACGGGCTGGTCTCCGTCGCCGGCGGCAAGCTCACGACGCATCGCGCGATGGCCGAGGACGTCGGGAGGCGAATCGTCGCCCGCCTGGGCCGCCGTGCGGCGGGGTCGACGAGGAACCGCCCGCTCGGTCCGAGCGCCTCCCCGCTCGACGACTTCACGAACCTCGGACTCGACGAGGCCTCGGCCTCGCACCTCCAGATGCGATACTCGCTCGAGGCGGTCCAGCGGTATCTCGGATCGCCCGGGGCGCGCGACCGAATCGTCCACGGGCGGCCCCACATCTGGGCGGAGGTCGAGCTCGCGGTGCGTGAGGAGATGGCGCTCCGCCTGTCCGACGTCCTCGTGCGACGGCTCGGGCTCTTCTACGAGGCCGCGGATCAGGCGTTCGGCGTCGCGGTGCAGGTCGCCTCCCGGATGGGCCGGATCCTCGGATGGAATCCGCGCACCATCGAGGATGAGATCACGGCCTACGCGGAGCTCGTCCGGACGCATCGCGCGTTCCGGAAGGACCATGGCGGCTGAGACGGTCTTCATTGTGAACCCGGCTTCCTCGAACGGGAGGACCGGCCGCCGCTGGCGGACGCACGAGGCCGACCTCCGGAGGGAACTCGGTGGGGCGTTCGACGTGCGCCGGACCGAGCGCCGGGGACATGCGATCGACTTGGCGCGTGACGCGCTCGCGGCGGGGGCGCGGACCGTCGTCGCGGTCGGCGGGGACGGCACGCTGAACGAGGTCGTGAACGGCTTCCTCGCGGACGATGGGCGACGCCGCACGCCGGACGCACGCCTCGCGTTCCTTCCCGTCGGGACGGGATCGGACTTCGCCCGGACGTTGCCGATGCCGCGGTCGGCGGAGGCGTTGGCCCGCCTCCTGCGGGAGGGTCGGATCCGCAACGTCGACGCGGGGCGATGCGAATTCCTCGAAGGAGGCGTTCGGCGATCCCGCTACTTCATCAACATCGCGGAGTTCGGCTCCGGTGGAGCCGTCGTCGACCGGGTGAACCGCACGACGAAAATCCTCGGAGGGCGAATGAGCTTCACAATCGCGATCCTCCGCACGCTGCCGAAATACCGGAACACCCGCGTCGTGTACGAGGCGGACGGCGGCGGGCCGCGCGAGGCCATCGTGAACGACTTCGTCGTCGCGAACGGGCGCTACTTTGGTGCGGGCTTGCTCCCCGCGCCGACGGCGGACCTCGAGGACGGCCTCCTCGATGTCGTTGTCTTCGGCGACATCGACTTCAAGACCGCTCGCCGGAACCTGCCGGCCCTTCGCCGGGGAGAGCATCTCACGATGAAGGAAGTCACGACGTTCCGCTGCCGATCGATCGTCGTGCAATCGCAGGACGAGATGATCGACCTGGACGGCGAGTACGTCGGCCGCCATCCGCTCCGCTTCGATGTCGTGCCGAAAGCGGTGCCGATCCTCTCGGAATAAGAGATAGCCCCGGGCAGATTCGAACTGCCGTCGCGAGGTCTCCCTTCGGTCCGTGAGGACCGATCCAGAGCCTCGAATCACTGGCCCGCGACCGAAAGCCGGTCACGATTGGCCGCTAGACCACGGGGCTGCGCGCAATTCAACGGGTAGGACGTATTTTTGCCTTCCTACTTGGCGGCTTCGTGCAGTCGGCGGAGGACCCAGTCCTTCTCGAGGACGGCGAGGAACGGCGCCGCGCGAGGGCCGCGCTCGCTCCCGAGCAGGACGAGATAGAGGTCGCGAAAGAAACGGCTCGTCTCGACCGGCAGGCCTCCGCCCTTCGTCAGAGAGACCATCGAGTCCTTGATCGCGTCCTCCGTCCACGCCGCGCGGGCGGCCTCGTCCGAGTACAAGCGGAGGGCGGATCGATCTCGGTCGTCGAGCTGCGCGGCGACGTCCGGCGTCAGCGCCTCCAGCAGGGTCACGCGGTTCTCCCTCGCGTACTTCTCGACCCACACGCCGGCCTGCTCGATCCGGCGGGCGATCCGCGCGCGCTCGGGCGCCGTCGGCGCGCGGGCCAGCATGCCGGTGTCGCGCATCCGGTTCAGGGACCACTCGAGCCGTCCCGTCTCCGGGCTGATCTGCGAGAGGAACGCCGCATGTCGGTACGAGAGGGTGAACGGCTTCCGCTTCGGCGGGGGCGCCAGCTGCGCCAACCCGAAGGCGCGGGCTTGGTCGTCCTCGTCCCCTTTCCGCTCCGCGGCGTAGAAGGCCTCCTCCGCCCGGTCGTACGCGTCGTGGTAGGCGTCCACCCGGGAGAGGTCGAGCACGATCCGGCGGAAGATCGGCGTGAACGCGTACGCGTACCGAAGGACCTCCGGGTCGCCGACCTCGACCCATTGGCCCGGCGTGAAGCCGAGGAAATCGGACGAGCCCATGTCCCCCAGGTCCTTGCCGCGGTCCGCGATCCCGACCCACTCGTACGGGATCCCCATCGGGGCCCGGAAATGCATGACCGTCTCGGCGACGTCCTTGCACGAGTCGCGCGATCCGCCCGGGGTCGCGTGGTCCTTGCCGAACGGTTCGATGTCGACGCGGTAGACCTTCCAGAGGGCGGGCCACTCGAGCCGCCAGTTCAGCTTGCCTTTCTCGACGGACGAGGTGCCTTCGTCCCCGCACCGAGGGCAGCGGTACGTCGCCGTGGTCCCGACGATGGCGAGCGTCTGCGCGCCGATCGTCTTGCAGGCCTCGCAGAACGCCTCGAACGGGATCCAGCCGTCCGGATACGGTCGGCGGGCGCGGTACTTGTTCACGACCGCCCGCACCTCCTCCGCGCGGGATGCGAGGTCGCGGACGAGCGCCTGCATCTCCGGATGCTGGTACGCCTGCGTCGTCGTGACGATCCGGACGTCGGGCGCGAATCTCTCGAGGACGCCTCCGAAGTCCTGCCAGTAGTGGTCGACCCAGTTCGCATGGCATCCGAACGGGTCGGGCACGTCGATGAGCCGCCGACCCAGGTAGGCCCGCCCGTCCTCGTGGGCGAACTGCGCGATCTGCGCCGGCTTCGCCTTCCATTCGTCTTGCGTGTACAGGACGAGGCTCTGGAGCGGATGACGGCCCATCTCGCGGAGGCTGCGGGTCAGGAACTGCGAGAGCGCGATCTCCCCCCGGAGCCGGCCGACGTGCTGGAGGCCGCTGACGCTCAGACCCGCGTTGATGACCAGGTCGTTCTTCTCGCCGACGAACGCCTTCGCCTGGACGAAGAGATCATCGTACCAGTGGGTCAGCGAGGGTCACCGGTCGCGCAGATGGGACGACGGGCCTAAAGGTTTACGGGCTCTCGCGACACGAGCCAGATCAGCCCAACGAGCGCCGCAACTCCCGGGAGGATCAGGAGCCACTCGAATCCGCCCGATGCCCCTCGGAAGACGTACAGCAGTTCGAGCATCAGGCCGAGCAGGAACAGCGTCACGGCGAACTCGATGAAAGACCAGTCTCGTCGCCTGCGAGCCTTCCGCCTGCCGCGCGGCCTCCACGCCGCCATGGGAAAACCATGTGGTTTTCACCCCTCTTAATGGTTGCG
>DASPXQ010000163.1:0-2005 GCA_035637195.1 Thermoplasmata archaeon
AGCGCGAGCAGCAGGAACGACGTCAGGACCATCGCGCCGACCACGGGCAGCAGCAACTCGACCGAATACGTCGACGGTCGCAGGAGCCCGATCACGCCGAGCGTCAGGAGGGTCGTGACGACGCTCGCCCCGATCCCCACGCCGAGGACGAGGTCCGTGTAGCCGCGCCGGGTCGCATGGTATGCGGCGGCGATGTCCGGGAGCGACGTGCCGAGCGCGACGACCGTGATGCCCATGAACCACGGATTCAGGCCGACGACCGCCGACACGCCGATCGCCCCCTGGACGAGGAACTGCGCCCCCATCACGGACCACAGGACGCCGAGGATGAGCCAACCGATGCCCGCGCGGATCTCGACCTTCCGTCCGAAGATCCAACCGGTGAACTCGAGGCCGATCGTCAGGTCGTCGACCCGCTCCTGGATCTCCTCCGGTGGGCCCGTCCGCTGGGAGACCGACAGGTTGAGGACGTACGGGACGAAGAGCGCCACGAGCGCGAGGCCCTCGTATTGCGTGAGGTTCCCGTCGAGCAGGAGCGTCGCGGCGACCAGCGTGACGATCGCGAGGAACACCGCGTCCCGGAGGACGATCTCGCGGGAGGTCTTGATCGGCCGGACGAGGGCGCTCGCTCCGATCACGAACGCGATCGTGACCACGGTCGAGGCGAGCGCGTTCCCCAGCGCGATCTCCGGACTCCCCTCCTCCGCGGCGATGCCGCTCACCAGGAGCTCCGGGAGGGCCGACAGCGTGGAGACGAGGAGGGCGCCCACGACGAAGCGGCTCCGGCCGATCTTTCCGGAGATTCGCGTGGCGTTGTCCGTGATGAACTTCGCGCCCTGGTTGAGCGTGATGAAGCCGACCGCGATCGCGACGACCCAGGGCAACCACTCGAGCATCCCGCGTATCCCTTCTGACGCAGTCGCGACTCCTTCGGGGCGCATCAAGCTTCGCCCCGAGATCCAGGGTTGACAAAGCGCGTGTCACGGCCCGCGCGGAGGTCTGCGACGGCCGTCGTCCCGCGGCGGAGCGAGTCCGCGCGGTCACGTCACGAGCGCGGCCAGCTGCCCGCTCTCGATCCCGCGTCGCATCTCCATCGCGATCCGGCGCCCTGTGCTCATCGGCCTCCTCCAGAGGGAGTTCCCGTACGGATGGCCCTGAGCCATGTGGATGTTCGTCCCGCCGCCGATGCGCGGCGAGACGTCGTAGACCCAGAACCGCAGATCCTTGTCGACCGCCGTCTGCAGGGTGAAGGGGCCGATGATGCCCGGCGCGAAGTACCGCTGCGTCGTCTTGACGTACGCCTCCGCCATTTCGAAGGCGTCTTTGAGGCTCGACTCGCGGAGCGTCGCAGTGTTGTGTCCCACGACCACGTACTCGGGGATCCGCTGCGCCTTGTTCAAGGTCAGCTGCTGGTCCGCCGGCAGCCGCACGTGTCCGTCGAGGGACGTCTCGAACCGCCAGTCGACGCCGAGCAGCTCGAGCTTCTCCGCCTCCTCCTCGATCGGAGAGTAGAAGAAATCGAAGTTGAAGATCGGGCCGATGATGTACCGCTCGATCCGCGCCTTGGCGAGGTCCGCCCTCGAGATCACGCCTTGTTTGAGCAGCGCCGCGGACTTCTCGCGGTACTCCTTGAAACTCGCCGCCGTGAAGAAACCGCGCTCGAGCTTCTTCACCTTGTGCGGCAGCTTGACGATCGCGAGGCCGTCGATGTCGCTCGGGCGATCGAACTTCTCCGGAGCGGGCAGCTTCGCGGTCTCGAGGATCCAGTAGTAGCTGCGCTCGAAGTCCCGCTCCTCGGTCCGGAGGAGGTTGCGGCTTCCGAACAAGGGCACGCGGAACGCCTCCTCGATCGCGTCGAGGTCGCAGTACGACGTGAAGGAGCGATTCGGGACGAACAGGGCGTTCGCCCGACGAAGGCGTTCCTGGATCTTGTCCGAGAGGATCTCGTCGAACTTCGCGAGGACGATCGCCTCGTCGACCGTGCCGCGTCTCGACCGGCCCTCCA
>DASPXQ010000164.1:0-25570 GCA_035637195.1 Thermoplasmata archaeon
CATGAGCCTCTGGGAGATCTCGTTTCGGACCCAGTACGACTACCCGTTCATGAAGATCTCGAGCCGCCATCCCGGCCTCCCGATCTCGATGTGGTGCATCTGGAACCGGGAGCTCGTGCAGGTCCCGACCTTGAACGAGACGATCCTCAAGGACATCGAGAAGGAGATCCGAAAGGCGGGCAAGTGCATCGACCAGTGGGTCGAGGCCGCGGACTCCCGCATCTTCATGCTCAAGTGCACCTGCGCGAACTGGGACAGCCCGTGGAACGTCTGGGAGGCGCACGAGGCGGTCGAAGCGCCTCCGGCGGTCTTCCAGGACGGCTGGGGCCACTTCCGCGTGATCGCGTTCGACGAGGAACGGACCCGCGACCTGTTCCGCGACTTCAACAAGCGGGGTCCCACCGAGCTGATCCGAAAGCGGGAGCTCCCTCTTTCCGTCCTCCCGTCGAGCATCTGGGTGAACAGCCTGTTCGGCGACCTCACCGGGAAACAGAGCGACGCGCTGTTGAAGGCCCACCGGTACGGCTACTACAGCTCCCCGCGCGAGGTCACGACCGAGAGCATCGCACGCAGCCTCGGGGTGAGCCGGTCGACGTACGAAGAGCACCTCCGCAAGGCGGAGAACCGGATCATGGGCAACCTGATCCCGTACCTGCAGCTCTTCTCGTCCGGAGAGAAGAAGCCGGACAAGATGCCGCTCAAGGAGACGCCGCTCGTCTCCGTTGTCGACACGTGATCAGGGGCCCGGCGGGGCCGGCGGCTTCGGAGGCGCCGCGGGAGGCGCACCGGGAGGCGGGGCGACCGCGGGCGCTGGGGTGACGGGCTTCTCCGGGGGCGGCAGCGGCGACGTGTGCGTCTGTCCGACGACCTTGCCGCGGACCACCGCCCCCTTGTCGACGTACAGCCGGCCCCCCTCGTTCACGACGTCTCCTTGGACCATGCCGTAGATCTCGAGGTCGCCGCCCGCGGCCTTCGCGGCTTTCGTTACGAGCCCGTGCAGGACCGCCTTCCCCGAGCGTTCCGCGAGGAGATTGCCCGACACCATCCCAGTGACGTCGCACAGGCTGTTGTCCCGGACGAACAGGTCTCCGCGGACCAGGCCGGTCATCGTCGTGGACCGCGGACCGATCACGACGACGGAGCCTTCGAAACGCTCATCGAGCACGCCGCCGCGGAAGATGCGAACCATCGCTTGGTCTCGGCCCGTCTAAGGAACGAACCGACTTCAAGATTTCGTCGCCCTACGCAGCGTGGTCCTGGAGCCACCGCTCCGCATCGAGCGCCGCCATGCACCCGAACCCGGCGGCGGTCACGGCTTGGCGGTAGCGGAAATCGTGGACGTCGCCCGCGGCGAAGACCCCGTCCGCGGAGGTCGCCGTCGAGAATCCATCGTGCGGCTGGAGGGCCACGTAGCCTCGCTCCATCCGAAGCTGCCCCTGAAAGACCTGGGTTGCGGGCGTATGGCCGATCGCGAGGAACAGGCCCTGCACCTTTAGGTCCGAGGTCTTCCCCGTCTTGACGTGCTTGATCCGCACGCCTTCGACCTTCTGCTCGCCGAGTACGTCGACCACTTCAGAGTCCCAGACGACCTGGATGTTCTTCGTCTTGAACAACCGGTCCTGCATAATCTTGCTCGCCCGGAACGCATTCCGGCGGTGGACCACGGTCACGGTCTTGCAGACCTTCGAGAGGTAGAGGCTCTCCTCCATTGCCGTGTCGCCGCCGCCGACCACGACGACGTCGGCACCCTTGAAGAAGAAGGCGTCGCATACCGCACACGCGCTCACCCCACGTCCTTTGAGTCGTTCCTCGTTCGGCAACCCGAGATACTTCGCGTTCGCGCCGGTCGCGATGATTACCGAATGGGCTTCATGCACTCCGTCCGTCGTCCACACTTGGAGTGGCTTCGATCGGAAGTCGACCTTGGTCACGTCGTCCTCGACGAAGTCCGCCTTGAATCGCTCCGCCTGCTTGCGCCAAAGCTCCATCAGTTCGGGTCCTTGGACGCCGGAGGGGAACCCCGGATAGTTTTCCACGTCCGTCGTGATCATGAGCTGGCCGCCCGCCACCGCACCGGCGATCACGAGCGTCTTGAGATTCGCCCGCGTCGCGTAGATCGCCGCGGTGAGGCCCGCGGGGCCCGAGCCGATGACGATGACGTCGTATGGAGGCACGCACGGAATGAAGGTCCCGGTTCCCCATAAGAGTTGCCCTGCCCGGCAATGCGCAACCTAAAAGACGCTCGCTCGTTTCCGTCGAATGCTTGGCGTCCGATCTCGATCGACTCTTCGCGTTGCTCCCGACGTTCGAACACCAGAAGGGCATCCGGCTCTTCGATGAGATGGCGAGGGATCCCGCGAACGCGGCGCCGATCCTGCAGGAACTCCTCGCGGTCGTGTCGAACCACGACGACCCGCAGCTCCACACGCCGCACGGCATGCTGACCGTCCACGCGGGGCGAGACCTGTTGCGGCTCACCCGGCCGCCGGGAGGACTCGGCCTCCTGCGGTTCCTCGTCCTCTACAACTTCAGCCTGCAGAAACGGCCCCTGACGGCGGTCCAGGCCGAGGCGAACGCGCGCGCCGTGCCGTCCGCGAAACGCGAGGACATGGAGGCCGCGTACCGGAAGGTCGTCCACGACCAGGCGGGACCGAAGGCGGCCGCGTTGCTCGGCCGAATCGCGCTGGACCATGGCGTTGAGGCGGCCGCGCATCTCGCGATCCGCGCGGCCCTCGACGACCTCGGCCGTCTGGGCCACAATCTCTCCATGTCCGTCGCGTATTCCGACGTCGCTTCGGTCCTGGGAGCGCCGCGCGGCCTCGTCCCGCTCGCGAACCTCGGGTACGTCCAGGCGATGGCGCTTCAAGGGGTCGCGCCGGTCGAGATCCCCGTGCTCGCGGGCGCGGGCGAAGGCGAGGCGGACATGGATCGGCTGTCTCGCCTGGTGGAGGAGTGGGAATTCGATCGCGTCGAGGGGATGCTGCGCGCCTTCGCCTTCGAGGGCCAGGCGGACGTCGCGTATCGGCCGCTCCTCATCGCGGCGAGCGCGGACCCGGGTTTCCTCGGCCACACCCTCAGCCAGGTCCATGCCGCCCGAATCGCCACGCGATACCTCACGCCCTCCGAGAACGCGTGGCTCCTGTGGAAACTCTACCGAACACTCACGACCCGATTCGGGTATCCGGAGTTCCTGAAGCTCGGCGAGACGGAGTCGAGTGGTTCGGAATCGATCTTGGCCGCCTTCGAGTCGAGCTTGCGGTACAAGTCGCCCCCCGCAGAAGAGACCGTGCGACGGGCCCTCGAGGACGATCTGCCGTTGGCGGATCTCCTCGCGAAGACCGTAGACTTCTACGGCAACTGGACCGTCGGCGAGAAGGAGCACACGATCAGCTATCTGAATGCGGTCCTCCAGACCGCGAATTTCCTCGGGAGGGACGAGGCGCTCCTCCCTCTGGCGATCGGCCTCAGCAAGCTGCCGTTCTGATCCGTCACCGGGCGTCCGTCGGCCGGGCGCCCTTCGGCCCTGTGATCTTCGGGCGGACCATCTCGAAGACGTCCTGCGTCCGGCAGTACCGCGGGCCGCCGAGCCGACCAATCGCTCGGAGCTTGTGCACGTCCACGAGGCCGTCCGTCAGGATCGCGTCGTCCACGTGGAGCCGCGCCGCATCGCCGAAGAACGCGATGTTCTCGGCGACTCGCACCGCACGAATCAAGAGGCATTCGAAGTTCACGGGGGATTCCGCGATGCGCGGCGCCCGCACGACCTCGGAGGCCGCCCGCGTGAGGCCCGCCTCGTCGAACTCGCTCACCGTCCCCGCGTAATCCCCGGAGGCCTGGTTCATCTTCTCCGCGATCGTTTCCGTCACGAGATTGACGACGAACTCGCGGGTGTCGAGGATGTTCCGTGCGGTGTCTTTCGGCCGTCCATCGCGCTCCCCGACGGAGATCGCGAGGATCATCGGGTGGCTCGAGACCCCCATGCTGAAGGAGAACGGCGCGCAGTTGTCGACGCCGGCGGGACTGCGGGTCGACACGAATGCGATGGGTCGCGGGACGAAGGCCGAGATCATGAGGCGGTACGCGGCTCGGTCGGACAACGACGACGGGCTGACGATCACCGGGACACCGAGGTCGCGGAACGTCGAGTGCCGCATAACCGTTCCCCCGAGCGGGCGTCTCGTTTAAGCCGCGGCGCTGCGTAGGAGGACCGAGGACCATGTCGGCTCGCGAGTATGTGCTCCTCTACGACGGGGAGTGCGGCCTCTGCGGCGCGTTCGGTCGGTGGGTCCACGCCGCGGACCTCCGACGGCGCATCCGCATCCGGTCCGCGCAATCGTCGTGGGATCTCTTGCTCGGTTTGCCCGACGACCAGGTGCTGGCGGTCTTCCACATGATCGACCCAGGAGGCCGCATCACCTCCGGCGGGGACGCGGTGGCGACCCTCATCGAAGCCTTCCCGGTGGGCGTCGGCTTCGCGCGGGTCCTCCGCGGCTCAGAGACCCTCATGCGCCGCGTTCGCGGGTCTTACCGGTTCCTCGCGCAGTTCCGGGACCGCCTCGTTTGCCGGGTGGCGCCCGGGGCGACGTCGGCGGGTTCGTCCCCGTGACGAGCGAGCGCAGCGTCTTCAGGTTCCGCCGGTAGCCTCCCTCCTGTCCGGGGAACTCGAGGCACCCGGGTACTTCGCGGAAGCGTTCGTCGTTCACGAGGAACCGGAACGCCTCCTGGCCGAGCTTGCCCTTCCCGATGTCCTCGTGACGGTCCCAGTGGGACCCGAGGTCGCCGACGGAGTCGTTCAGGTGGAATGCGCGGATCCGGCCCAACCCGACGGTCTCGTCGATCGTCCGCATGAGGGCGTCGTATCCGTCCCGCGCGCGGAAGTCGTATCCCGCGGCGAAGGTGTGGCAGGTGTCGACGCAGACCCCGAGCCGCTCCGCGTGGGCTGACCCCTTGATGATCTCCGCGAGCTGCTCGAACCTCGATCCGATCACGTTCCCCTGACCGGCCGTGTTCTCGAGGACCGCGAAAACGTCCGGGGCGTTCGCGTGCTCGAACGACCAGTCGAGGCTCTCGGCCGTCGCCCGGACCGAATATTCTTCGCCTCTCCCGCCATGGCTGGCGGGATGGAAGATGACGTCGCGGACCCCGAGAGCCTGCGCCCGATCGAGTTCCTCGACGAACGCCTCGCGGCTGTACTTGAGCGTGTTGTCATCCGGACCGCCGAGGTTGATCAGGTAGTTCCCGTGGATTACCGCGCGGACGATCCCGTTCGCGACCAGGTTGTCTTTGAAGCCTTGCGTCTCCTCGGGCGTGAGCGGCTTCGTCCGTCGCAGCATCCGCGGACTGCGCGAGAAGATCTGGATCGCTTCCGCGCCGACCGCCCGTCCCCGTTCCGGTGCGAGGGCGATGCTCTCCGCGATCGAGACGTGCGCCCCGAGGTACATCGACTCCCCCTTCCCGAATCGGACTCCGGCGGATGAGCTTTGCCGAGCTGCCGCGCTCACTCTGCCTTGTACGGCAGCGCCGTGCGGCGGGCCTTCACGACGAGGAAGGAGAAGGTGAGCCGCTTGTCTCCGCGCTCGAAGGAGTCGGCGAGTTCCTCCCATCGTCCGTCCTCGACCCACCGGCGGACCGTCGCGTCTCGGAGGAAGAGTTCGACCTCCCGCAACGCCTCGAACGTCGCGACGGTCGTGTCGACGCCCATGAACTCGACCGCGAAGCGGTTCTCCTCGAGCAGGTCCGTCATCGTGTCTTCGTAGAACGCCCAGCGCGATCCGCGGCGAGTCTCCTTCCAGTGGTCTCCATGGTGGCAGCAGAAGATGAACAGCCCGCCGGGTCGCAGGGCGCGGGCCGCGTGCCACACGATCTCCGGCGACATGCAGAGATTGCTGGTCACCGTATCGACCGGGCCGTGGACGAATTCGGCGTACGGCGTCTTCTCGACGTCGCCCCATACGAATTCCGCGTTTCGCACGTCCCGAATGCCCGCATACGCGCGGGCATGCAGGAGCTTCGCGCGATCAAGGTCCACGCCGACCACGCGAGCGCCGCCCGCCGCGGCGACGAACGCAAGACGACCCTCCCCCGTGCCGAGATCCAAGACGGACTTTCCGCGGAAGTCCTCGTGGCGGAACTGGTCGAGGAGCATCGGTCGCAAGGCGTCGATGTCTCTCGCCGCCTCCCGCCACGGAAGCGTGCGGCTCGCACGCACGACGTCCGGCACGGCACTCCTCGGCGCGCATCGGCCGCGCGAGATAAGAGGCCACCGGTGCATCCGCCCAAAGCCACACGCTTATAGGTCGCCGCTCGTTCGTGGAGCGAGACGACGATGGACGTGCAGGAACACGGCTTGTACATCGCCGCGAAATCGGCCCCGTCCTCATCCGGCGCCACGGCGGAAGTCTTGGATCCCGCGACGAACCGGCCGATCGCCCGCGTCGCCTCGGGGACGAAAGACGACGTCGATTCGGCGGTGGAGGCGGCCCGTCGGGCCTTCGAGTTGCCGGAATGGCGGGATCTCGATCCGAGCAAGCGCGGGCGGCTGTTGTGGCTCCTCGGCCAGCAAATCCGGGACCACTTCGAGGACCTCGCCCGGCTCGAGTCGTTGAACGTCGGCAAGCCGATCCGAGAGGCGAAAGGCGACATCGCCTACGTGTACAAATTGTTCGAATATTATGCAGGTTTGGCCGATAAAATTCAAGGGGACACGATCCCCGTGCCGGGAGCCCGGCTCGACTATACGATGCGCGAGCCGCTCGGGGTGACGGCCCACATCGCGCCGTGGAACTATCCGCTCCTCCTCGCTTCGAGGGGCATCGCGCCCGCGCTCGCGGCGGGCAACACCGTCGTACTGAAGCCCGCGACACTCACGCCGCTCACCGCCCTTCGCCTCGGCGAACTCGCGGCCGCGAGCGGCTTTCCTCCAGGCGTGGTGAACGTGGTCACGGGCCCGGGGCGGCAGGTCGGGGAGGCGCTCGCGAACCACCGCGACGTCGACTCGGTGACCTTCACGGGATCCACGGACACCGGGAAGCAGCTGCTGCGGATCGTCGCGGACCGCGTCGTCCCGACGACGCTCGAGCTCGGCGGGAAGAATCCTCAGATCATTTTAGCGGACGCGAGGCTGGACCGGGCGGTGAAGGGCGCCCTTTGGGGCGCGTTCCAGAACGCAGGCCAGATGTGCTGGGCCGGCTCGAAGCTGCTCGTGCACGAGAGCATCGCGTCGACGCTCCTCGCGAAGCTCAAAGAGCAGGCGGAGAAGCTCCGGCTCGGACCCGGGACGAAAGAGGAGGTCCAGATGGGGCCGCTCGTCTCCCGCGAGCATGCCGCGAACGTGACGAAGGCGATCGACGACGGCATTTCGAAAGGCTCGAAAGTCCTCACTGGGGGTCGCCGCCCGGAATCCGCGGACCTCGCGGCCGGGAACTTCCTCCAGCCCACGATTTTCCAAGATCCTCCAGAGGGGGCGCGCGTCGCGCGCGAGGAAGTCTTCGGCCCCGTCTTGGCGGCGTGGTCGTTCGCCGACCTCGACGAGGCGATTGCGCGAGCGAACGATACGCCCTATGGGCTTTCCGCGGGCGTCTGGACACAGGACGTCAGCCGCGCCCACGCCTTGGCGCGACGCCTGAAAGCGGGGATGGTGTCGATCAACGAGTACCCGGTCACCTTCCCGCAGACCCCGTTCCTTGGATGGAAGCAGAGCGGCCTCGGCTCGGAGCAAGGCGCGGACGCGGTACTCTTCTACACGCACGTGAAGAACGTCCTCGTGAACCTCGAGTGAGCCGATGATCTACGTCGCACCGAGCGCGGTCCTCGTCGGAGACGTGGCGGTCGCAGAATTCGCGAGCGTATGGCATGGAGCCGTCCTCCGGGGGGATTTTGATGCGGTCGAGATTGGCCGGGATACGAACGTCCAGGACAACGCGGTCGTGCACGTGGACTATGGGCTCCCGGCCCGTATCGGCGAACGCGTGACGATTGGCCACGCGGCGGTCATCCATGGGTGCGTCGTGGAAGACGACTGCCTGATCGGAATGAACGCGACGGTCAACAGCGGTGCGCGAATCCGGCGGGGCTCCATCGTCGCGAGCGGCTCCGTCCTCCGGGAGAACGCCGACTTCTCGCCGGGAAGCCTCATCGCTGGCGTGCCGGCGAAGGTGCTCCGGAAGGTCGATGACATCCTCGGAAGTCGAATCGATCTGTCGTGGAAGATTTACCGTGAGCTTGCCCGCGGCAGCCTTCCGACGCGGCCCGTGATGCTCGGCGATTCGTCGAAGCGAGCGGCCATCGCGATGTCGTCGGAATTCACTCGCCTACTTCGCGAAGGATAGCGTCAGCGAGGGACGCATCGGCGTTGCCACAGTCAGCCGCTCAATTCCCATCCTTGTGGTGCGCGTCGGTTTCGACCCAAATCCTTTTCGCGGGGCTACTTATCCGCGTGCCGATGACGCGCTTCTCCACGGATGTCCAGATGCGGTTCCGGGACATCGACGGGATGGGCCACGTGAACAACGCCGTCTATCTGTCGTACGTAGAACTCGCCCGGACGCAGTTCTACATGCAATTCGCGAACCGGAAGACGCTCGACGAGATCGACTTCATCCTCGCGCACGTGGACATCGACTTCGAGTCGCAGGCGGTCTGGGGCGACCAGATCCGCGTCAGCGTGTGGCCGTCGAAGATCGGGACGTCGTCCTTCACGCTGAGCTACGAGGTCTCGGAGAAGCGCAGCGGCCGGATGCTCGCGCGGGCGAAGAGCGTCCTCGTCTCGTACGACTACGACAAGAAGAAGTCGAAGCCGATCCCGCCCGACTTCCGCAAACTCCTCGAGGCGGCCCTCGAGGCCTAGGTACTAATTCCTTTGCGCGGACCCTCATAAAGGCCCGCCAAAAGGGTCAATGTCCGGGTTCCCGTTCCCTCGCGGATGGCCAAGAAGCCTTCGAGACCCCCCATCGGCACGAAAGGCGCCGCCGAGTACTACTGGAAGCGCTACACCGAACTCTACCCGAAGTACTTCTGGGCCGACGACACGAAGCTCGCCGACATCGTCGTCGCGTCCGCGAAAGGCTCCCTGCTCTACGACGTCGAGGGCAAGGAGTACATCGATCTGACGAGCCAATGGGCGACGAACAACCTGGGGAACGTGCATCCGGAGATCCTGAAGGCGACCGTGGACGCGCTGGAGCGCTACGGCTTCCTAATCTTGTTCATGAACCCGCATGTTCCGATGATCGACCTCGCCGAGAAGCTCCTCGAGATCCGACCGTCGAAGAACCTCACCCGCGTCTTCCTGGAACTGTCGGGCACCGGCGCCGCGGAAGGCGCGGTGAAGCACGCGATCGAGGCGAGCGGGCGGCCGCTCATCCTGAGTTTCATGGGCCAGTACCACGGCCTGAGCATCGGCGCGACGGCGTTCGGCACACTTGCCTCGAGGATGCGTCGGAACTGGGAGGCGTTCTCCGGAGGGGCGGTCCACGCGCCCTACCCGATGACGTACCGCAAGCCTCGCGGCATGACCGATGCGGAGTACGGAGACTGGTGCCTCGGCTTCATCGAGGACCAGATCCTCCGGCACGTCGCCTACCCGGATCGGATCGCGGGGGCGATCTTCGAGCCGATCGCCCTGGAGGCGGGCGTCTGGATCCCCCCGAAGAATTTCGTGCGGGGACTTCGCAAGATCGCGGACGAGCACGGTTGGTTCTTCATCGCGGACGAGGTGGAGGCCGGCCTCGGTCGCACCGGGAAGATGTGGGGGATTGAGCATTTCGGCGTCGCGCCGGATCTCGTCTCGATCGGCAAAGCGCTCGGGGGCGGCCTCATGCCCCTCGGGGCGGTGCTCGGGGACGACCGGTCGATGGGGAAGGACGACGTCGTCGCGGGGACCACGTTCGGCGGCCATCCGGCGGCCTGCGTGGCCGCGACGGTCACGATCGATATCCTGCAGCGCGACCGCATCCCGGAGCGGGCGGCGCGGATCGGCGGGAAGGCCCTGAAGCGCGTGAAGGAGTGGGAAGACAACCCGATCGTCGGCGAGACGCGCGGATTGGGCCTCGCGATCGGCGTCGAGATCGTGTCCGACAAGCAATCCAAAGGCCGCGACAACGAGGCCGCGCGCGACGTCTTCTTCGAGTGCGTCCGGGCCGGCGTCATCCCTCTCTACGACTACGAGATGAACGTCCTCCGGATCCAGCCGCCGCTCACGATCGAGGAACCTCTCCTGGACAAGGCGCTCGACGTGATGGAGGCGGCGCTCCGGAAGCACGCTCGCTAGGAGAGGGACCGCTCTCGGCGGATCGTCTCCTTCACCTCGATGCCGAACCGTCGCAGGAACGGGAAGAACGGCTTCGGGTCCAGGTTCTCAGGGGAGAGCTTGCCTCGCTCTCGGATCGTGCCGTCCGCGAGGAGGATGGCCCCCGCCGCCGCGCCGCTGCCCGTGAGGTAGGCGGTTGCGGTGGCCCCGAACCGCTGCGCGGCCTCGCGGTGCCCGAGCCCTGCGTAGATCGTGTGCACGACCCGCTCTCCGTCCTTCGTCCCGGCGACCTCGACGAGGACGACGGCGTGGCCGTCCACCCGGCCGGCGAGGTCGCCCGGCTTCGGCAAGGCCGCGAACAGGGCGCGTCGGGGACTCGGCCCTCCGGGAGGTCCCGGTTCCAGGAGGTGGAGGTCGCGGAACAGCTTCAGCGTCTGCACGGTCGTCGCATCGAGGGCGAGCTTGAAGTCGACGTACCGAAGGCCCTTGCCGAGGAACCGGGGGAGCGTGTCGACCTCCTCGTGGTCCACGGAATACACGGTCAACGGGCCGACCGGAGGCGGGAACTCGTACGTCTCCGGCTCTCCGAACGGCGGCACTCGGTCGTATTTCCCATCCCGCCAGATGCGCGACGGCGCGAGCGTCTCCTCGACGAACGTCTCCGGGCTGAACAGCGCGATGAACGGATACTCGGGGCTCGAGGCTGTGTCGCCGTCTCGCACCTTGACGGACTCGAGGCGGTCCATGCCGTTTGCGGCGTGGCGGGCGAAGACGTTGCTCAGGCCCGGGTCCTCGCCCATCCCGCAGAGGGCGGTGAGGCCTGCATCCCTCCATGCACCGCTGTCGCCGAAAGGGTCCGCCGACTCGTTCGCGGGGTCGATATAGTTCAGCCCAAGCTCCCTCGCGGCTCTCTGGATCATCGGGTTGAATCGAGGCAGGGACGTGTTGACGACGAGGCCGCAGTCGCGCATCGCCGCCCGGAGCGCCGCATCGTTGCCCGCGTCGAGCTGGATCGCGTGGGCCTTCCCGCCATGGAGGGCAGCGGCCGTCCGCTTCGCCAGATCGCCTTCGAGGTCCGCCGCGGTGACCCCTTCGATTGCATCGCTCCCGACGAGGTGTCGGGCGACGACAGAACCGACCGCCCCGCACCCGATTAGGAGGACGTGCAGGGGGCGGGACGGTATGGTGTCGAACCTCGATTCCGGGAGGGAGCCCGGGCGCATGAGCCTTGCGGGCTTGGGGCATAAGCTTGACGCAGGGGTTCAAAACCCGTCGGGGGGCATACCCACGTCGGCTTGGGGACCAGCCTCGACCCGGTCTTCATCGGCTTGAGTTGCCAAAGTTGACGATGCCCAGCCACTTCCGCGTGTCGAAACATGCGTCGGTCCCGAGGCCTCCCACCCCGCCTGATCCCGAACGCCCGATCGCCCGCTTTCTCGAGCCCGAGTGTCGCAAGTTGCACAAGATGATCTGCATGCCATGTCATCGGTAAGCTGTTTCTTAGAGGCACAGTGTCCGTCTCACGTTGGGGCTCCCTAAGATAGGTCTGCAGGGGGGCGAGTCAGGGCTTCGATTTTCTTTTGCAGCACCAAACTGAGCCGAAGCTGAAGTTCCCAATGAGCAACGACCGTCCCGCGGTCGCAAGCTCTTGACTTGAAGGGCCGGACCCGTGTTAAACCAAAGTCACCGAAGCTGCACACCGCAATGCGGGCAGTACGCAGGAAAAATCGATCTCCCGAGGTACCGGCGACAGGATGGGCATCGCCAGTTGAAGAAACTGTATCCGATCAGGACTACGATAATTAGTACCCCCACGGGTCCAACCACATCGATCGAAATGCCCAGTAGGGATCCCTCGTTCTGTGTAACGAAGACCAGCGCGAGGTCGCCGAGGACAACCACTGCGACTGCAATCTGGCGCCAGAATCGACGGCGAAACTCCCGTATCGTCCAATCAACGGATTCCGTCTTCCTCCCTCCACACCGGCACAGCCTTGTTTGCCGGATGTTACGAGCCGATGGTATGCTCGAACCTTAAGCGTTCCCGCCTAGGTCTCTGGGACCCTCTGCCTTTCTCGTTCGGGCGAAGCTCGATGTCTGCTTCCTCGAGGCCGAGCGCCGCGAGCTGAACAAGACGATCCGAATGAACCGCTCGTTCGGCGGAGGGCGGTGATGACGGGAAGAAATCCTAATGGCGATTGAAGACTCGAAGCGCTACATGCGCTTGACTCATACTGCTCAGGAGACTCGAATTCGATGCTTCGGCCCGAGCCAGGAGCTTCTGGCTCGGCGGCCTTTGTCGCGCTCCGTCCGTGCGAATCCGTGCCTAGTGACGCTTCCCATGGAAGCCGACCGGCATGCGACTGCTCCCCTTCGGAGGCGTTGTCAGGGGGCCTTCGGGTCCTCGCCGACGAGGAGTGCCCGCAGTTGATCCGGATTCGCTGTCGGCGGGGAGCAGACGTTCCCTTGGCACACGAAGGCCACGGGTCCTGCCTTCGCCTCGCGGGTCGACCGCATCGGCTCGACGAGCGCCGGGACGTACGCGTCCTCGCGGTCCACGACGAGGACGCTCTTCCCCGGCGCGAACGTCTCCGTCGTCGCGGCACGCAGCGCGAGCGTCGTCGGGTGGTCCCGCGGCCCGAGGATTACGACCTCGGCAGGCGGGTGGATCCAGAGCTCGGCCGCGAGGTGATACGTCCCCGCGAACACGGGGCCGTATCGGCTCGCCTCCCCGGCGAAGGCGATCATGAGTTCGTCGTGGTGCAGCCGATAGTCGTCGTTCCCCGTGAGCGCGTGGAGCCGTTGGAGGGCGAGCGCCGCAACCGCGTTCGCCCCGGCGTAGGGCGAGTCCTCCACCGGCCGACGACGGACCTCCCGGAGCGGGAGTCCGACCCCTTCGTGCAACTCCGGCGCGATGTCGACGAAGCCCCCCGCCTTGTCCCAGAAGTGCTTCAGGGTGAAGGCCATCACGTCCTCCGCGCTGCGCAGGAACGCGGCGTCGGCGGAGGCGGTGTACGCGGACAGCAGTGCGTCGACCATATACACGTGATCCTCGAGGAGCCCGCGCACCTTGCGGTTTCCGTCCGCGAGCGCGTGCCACATGCCGTCCTCCTTCGACCACAGTTCCGCAACGATCCGCTTGAGGGATTTCAGCGCGAACCCGCGGAGGTCCTCCCGGCCGAAGGCCATGGCCGCTTCGAGAACGGACGAGATCATCATCCCGTTCCAGGAGGCAAAGATCGTCCTGTCAACGGCCGGTGGCGGTCGCTTGTCCCGCGCGGCCTTCAGCTTTGCTTTCCCGCTCGCGATGAGCACGAGGGTCTGCGGCACGGAGAGGGCCAAGGCCTTCGCAATTTCCTCGGGCTCCTGGTCGACGAACAGGACGTTCTTCTTCGGATTGTGCCGCATCTCGCCGCGGTCGCCGACTTCATACAGGAGGGCGAGGACGCCCGCTTCGTCCGCGGTCACGGCATCCTTGAGTTCGTTGAGCGTCCATGTGAAGTAGTCGCCGTCGTCGTCGAGGCCGACGTCGGCATCTTGGCTGGCGTAGTACCCGCCGTGTGTGCGGTCCGAGAGGACCTCGTCTGCCCATCGGAGGATTCCCTCCGCGGTCTCGCGAAAGAGCGGGTCCTTCGTCAGTTGCCACGCGTGCACGTAGTTCGCAAGGAGGCCGGCGTTGTCGTAGAGCATCTTCTCGAAGTGCGGCACGATCCACCGCGAGTCGGTCGCGTAGCGGTGGAAGCCGCCGCCCACCTGGTCGTAGACGCCGCCCCGGGCCATCGATCCGAGCGTTCCCGTGAAGATCGTGGCGAGGCCGGGCTCCCGTGTGCGGTGGTAGCGCGCCATGACCCACTCCATCGTGCCAGCGTGCGGGAACTTCTGCTGGCCGGAGATCCCGCCGTTCACGGGGTCGAACTGGCCGCGGAGGGCGTCGAGGCTCTCTTTCAGCATCGCGTCGTTCACGACGCCCTCTTCGACGAGGGCTCCGCGTCGCTCGGCGAGCGCGCGATGAAGCGATTCGGCCTCCCGCACCGTGTCGGCCTTGTTCGTGCGGTACGCCTCGGCCATCGCGAGCAGGACGCGTCGGAAGCTCGGGCGTCCGAATGCGTCTTTGGGCGGGAAGTACGTGCCGCCGTAGAACACCTTGCCGTCCGGGGTCAGGAAGCCGGTGAGGGGCCAACCTCCGGACCCGGTGATCACGCCGACCGCCTGCTGGTAGCGGGCGTCGATGTCGGGCCGCTCGTCCCGGTCGACCTTGATCGCGATGAAGTTCTCGTTAATCACCTGGGCGAGGTCGGGGTCCTCGTACGATTCGCGGTCGATCACGTGGCACCAATGGCACCACGTCGCCCCGATGTCGAGGAGGATTGGTCGGTCGAGTTCCTTCGCCCGTTGGAACGCGTCCTCGCCCCACGGATGCCAGTCGACGGGCTGGTTCGCCGCGCCTTTGAGATACGTCGATGTCTCCCGGGCGAGGCGGTTTTTCCCCATGGGCGGAGCGGAGGCGCGGGCGCGTTAAGTGCCTTTGGGTGCCGCCACCGGCGCCTTCAGCTTCTCCGCGAACTGCTTCCGGAACTTCGCGACTTTCGGCGCGACGACCGCGCGGCAGTAGCCCGCCGTCGGGTTCTTGCGGAAGTAGTCCTGGTGGTATTCCTCGGCGCGATAGAACGCGGACAGGGGCGAGAGCTCCGTCACGAACGGATGGGCCCAGAGCTTCGCTGCTTCGAACTCCCCGATGACCTTCTGCGCGGCCCCTTTCTGGTCGTCGTTCGCATAGAAGACCGCGGACCGGTATTGCGTTCCGAAGTCTCCACCCTGGCGGTTCAGCGTCGTGGGATCGTGCACGGTGAAGAAGATCCGAAGGATCTCGGCGAGGGAGACGATCGTCGGGTCGAAGGTGATCTGGATGGCCTCCGCGTGGCCCGTCGTGTCGGTGCACACCATCTCATACGACGGGTTCTGAACCTTGCCGCCGGAATAGCCGACCTCGACTCTCTCGACGCCGCGCAGTTCCTGGAACACGGGCTGCAGGCACCAGAAGCAGCCGCCGGCCAGGGTGATCGTCTCTCGTCCGTTTTCCATTGGGATTCAGCGCCCCGTGGGATTCAGGGAAGGTCGGACCCGGATTAAGGTTTGCCAAGCTTTCCGCAATCGGCCTCCCTCCGGTCATCGGAAGATCCGTGCCGCATTCGTCCGGAAGATGCGTTCCTTCGTTTCCGACGAGAGGGCCAGAGCCTCCAACGCATCGATCTCCTCCCGGATTCCGGGGATTCCCGGGGCCGGCCAGTCCGAGCCGAAGACGACCTTGTCTCGGATTTCCTCGAGGCGCGGGAACCACTCGAGGAGCCTCCTCGGCGGGATGCTCGAGATGTCGAGGTGGACGTTCGGGTGGCGGCGGAGCAGGTAGAACGCGGTATCGCACCAGAGAGGCCGGCCGCCGTGCGCCATCAAGATCGTCAGGTCGGGAAAGTCCTGTGCGACGTCATCGAGGTCCATCGGGTCTCCGTATTTCGAACGTGCTCCCGGGAAGATTGACGTGCCCGTGTGGACCATCACCGGCATCCCGATCTGCTCCGCGGTCTTGTAGATCGTCCGCAACGCGGGCAGCCGTCCGTCCGCGTACGCGTTCGCCGCGAACAACTGATGCGGCGGATGGATCTTCATCCCGCCCATCTCGAGTTTCGACGCGAGGCGCTCGACGTCCCGCTTCGGGTTCTTGGTGCGTTTCGGGTGGACCGAGCCGAAGGGAATGAGGCGCTTCCTATCCGCCTTCGCGAATTCGGCGACAAAGTCGTTCACGGCTTCCGCGAACCCCATGACTTCCGGCGCAACGTAATTGATCAGGCAGGCCCGGTCCACCTTCGCGGCATCCAAGTGGTCTAGGAAGCCTCGCGGATCGTCCATGAGCCGCCGGACGCGATCTCGGTCCGGGATCTCTCGCCAGAGCATCTCGAGGACCTTCGGCTTGATGTCGCGATACGGCTCGAGGTGCACGTGGACGTCCGTGATGCCGGGCAACGCGGCGCCGTAGCCCAGGGCGCACAAAAGCCTTTTCGCAGCCGCACGGGTCACACTGGACTCGGGAGACGCCGGATCACTTCTCGGTAGTCGCGATACGGCGTCGAGCACGGCTGGCCGTCAGCGTACAGCAGCACGTTCTCCCCCGGGTCTGCGTTGCTCAGAGCGAGGATCGTCGAGGAGACCGTGCCTCCTCCGGGGGCGTGGACGCAGATGCTCACGCCGCCCGGGCCAGACGCGTGCGTCCGGAGCGTGGGCTGGAGCGTCCGAACCACGTCCTCGATCGACCGGTTCGACGTCTTCGCGAGGAGGCCTTGGATCGTCTGCACCTTCGGATCCGTTGCAATATTTCCTCCATCGTTCGTGAGGACGTTGAGTCCCTCGCGACCGCGCGTCATCCCGATCTCGCCATCGTACCGGAAGAACCGCAGCTCGTGGCGGGAGGCCACGAAGAGATTCCAGAAGTTGTACTCGTGTTCGCGCATCTCGCGTTGTAGGAGGACGTCCACGCCCGGAACGGAGGTCTGCCTCAACACGTCGAGGACGAGGAGCCCCCGGGATCGCGCGCTCGCCGACGTCCGGCCACGGCGGTTCGACAGCGCGACGACGAGTCCGGTTCCGCTCGCGCCGAGCCACGTCCCGCCCGCCTGGCGGTCACGCGGTGCCACGATGACCGGGTCCTCCGCGACCAGGGCCGGCGGATCCGCCGGACGCATCGCGGACTCGTCGCGATTCATCCCGATCACGACGTCGTATCCCGGGACGGATCGCCAGAGGGCGATGAGGGTGCACATGTCGCTCACTTCGTCTGCCGCAGATCGTACGCTCGCATCTGTGCAACCCGGGCGACGTCCGCACGGCCGGCCTTCGTGGCGGAGTCCATCGCGCGCTCGTACGCCAGGATCGTCGCTTGTCGCAAGTCCGCATCGCCGCTCGTGGATGCCTGCTCGCTCATCACCTCGGCCGTGTCAAAGAAGTACTTCGCAGCGGTGAGATGGTCACCGAGCGCTCGGAAGAACGCGCCGGCGAAGAGCCCTTCGTGCGTCAGCCCTTCCGCGCCGCCGGAGAAGTTGTCCTTGAGGACCGCAGCGTACTCCTTCGCGACGTCCTTCAGCGACGGGTCGCCGTGGAGGTCCTGGACCGCATTGCGGTACTCGACGAGGGCGAGGTACTGCCGCTCGTCCTGGGCCATCTCGTCGTCCTTCAGGTGCAGATACGCCTGCCCTGCCCGGCGCCGCCACACGCCCCCTTCCCCCAATCGACCGAGTTTCTCGTGACAGCGGGCGAGCGCCTGGAACATCCCGACGCGGTCGAGCGACGAGCCGGACTCGGTCAGTTTCGCGTAGTGCTCGAGCGCGGTGGCGAAGTCGCCCCGGGCCTCCGCCTCGATTGCTTCGACGAGGTGGGACATGGAGCCGCGAAGTCGCCTCCGGGATATGAGGCTGCGCTCGACGTCGGAGTAGATTCTTAAGTGGGGGGGCTATTCGCGGCGCATGGCCGACGTCATCGCATTGGTCCTCCGGTTCTTCCATATCTGGTTCGGGATCGCTTGGATCGGCGCGCTGGTGTACGGCGTAAGCGTCCTCCGTCGCGCGCTCGCCCGAGTCGATGCGGCCTCGAGCAAGGAATTCATGAAGCAGTTCATCCCGGTCGTCACCCGATTCCTACCGGGGAGCGCGGTCATGACGATCCTGTTCGGGTTCATCCTCTACCTGTACCTTGGCTCGTTCGACGTCGCCTACCTCACAGGGAGTGGGTGGGGCCGGACTCTGATTGCCGCCATCGTCCTGGCTCTCGGGACGTTCGCCATCGGCATGGTGTTCGGTGTCGGGAGCGCGAAGAAGATCCTCGGACACCTGAACGAGGAGTCGTGCACCCACGGTCCGGAGGTCGGAGCCCTCCAGAAGCGGTTCAACCTCGCCCAGTTCATCGGCCTCGGTCTCGGGCTCGTGATCGTCGGCCTGATGGTCCTCGCGACCGAAGGGCTTTGAGCCTCAGATCTCGGCCCACTTCCCGTGGCCTTCCCAGACGCGGACGTGCAGCGGGAACTTGATCTTCTCCCGGAGCCGCTTCGAGATCAGCTCGCAGATGTTCTCGACCGTCGGGTACTCGAGGAAGTCGTTCCAGTCCTTGTGGTCATACTCGGCGAGGATCGTCCGCAGGGACTTCTTGATGTCCGCGAAGTCGAGGAGCATCCCGCCCTTGTGCTCGCCTTCGATTGTCACGTCGATCTGGTACGTGTGGCCATGGAGGGACCCGCACCGCGCGTGGCCCGGGAGGTGGTGCGCGCAGTCGATGTACTCGGTGACCCCGAGCTTCATCGTCGGCACGAAGAGGCGGGCGGCCATAAAGCTTGGCCCGCGCTCCCGTCAGATTGGCGTCACCGTGAGGAACTTCAGCGGTCCCGTGCCCCGCTGCTTGAACTGATGTTCCTCGTTCGACTGCACGAGCAGCACGACGCCCGGGCGGAGCGCAAGTCTCGAACCTCCGATGATCGCGGTGCCGCGGCCTTCCGTGACGACGAGCTGGTGATCCCACTCGTGGCGGTGCATCGCGGAGTAGCCGCCCTTGCCCAGGATCAGCTCGTGCATCGAGGTCTTCCGGGCGCCGTCTTCGCGCCCGATGAGCGGGCGCATCTTGACGTTGTAGCTGCCGTCTTCCAAGAAACGCACGGGCCCGACCGACCGGACGGTCGTCGTGTACATGGTGTACGGGCGGGGGATTCGTCCCTCCCGAATAAGATTTGCGTCTCGCTAGCTCACGCCTCGTACGCGACCGGATCCTCGACGCCGACGGCCGCGAACGCGGCGCGTCGCTCCTTGCACGACTCGCACGTGCCGCAGTGAACGTCCCGGTCCCAGTAGCACGACCAGGTGACGTCGAACGGCACATGCATCTCGAGGCCCAGGCCGACGACCTCCTCCTTCGACTTGCCGCTCAGCGGCACGAGGATCTGCACCGGCGACTTGTCGTACGACCAGAGGCTCAGGTGGAACACGCTGTTCAGGAAGTTGAAGAACTTCGGACTCGCGTCGGGAAACGACTCGGGGTCGATGCCGTTGTGGCCGCCCACGATGTACCGAACCGCATCGAGCTCCGCGTAGTAGCCGGCGAGGGCGTAGAAGATCAGGTTCCGACCGGGGATGTAGCCCTCCGGGGAGTCGAGGAGCAGGCGGTTGTCGATCCCCTGCGCGCGGAGGTCGTCGACCTCCTTGAGGAACGG
Source organism: Thermoplasmata archaeon (assembly GCA_035637195.1). Taxonomy (GTDB): domain Archaea; phylum Thermoplasmatota; class Thermoplasmata; order RBG-16-68-12; family RBG-16-68-12; genus RBG-16-68-12. The sequence goes on from DASPXQ010000164.1 coordinate 19,488, forward strand.
CAGCTCGACGTGGCGGGCGTTTTCGATGCCGACCTGCTGGGTGAGGGCGGTGATCGCCCGATGCTCCCGCTTGGGCCGGCCGAAGTAGTCGAAGGTGAGTGGGCGGAGCTCCCAGCCGCGCGCCTTCGCCCACCACAGAGTCACGGCGGAGTCGATGCCGCCGGAAAGGAGGACGATCGCGCGCTCCATGCGTCATGCCGCCTTCGAAGGCCCTCACCGAAGTCGGGGAGACCCGCGGAAGGGAGCCCGCGGCGCCATAAATATCTGTCCCAGGAACGCCCGGGGCTTGTCGCTTCAGGGCTACGAGGCCGGAGGTGGAGGCAGGTGGTACGGCTGCCACAGGACGGAGAGCTCATCCTCGATTCCCTCAATCGTCTCGCCCGACCAGTGCATGAGCCGCGCGCCATACCGGTCCTGGAGCACCGCGAGGAGGTGGCGCAGCCGGTGAACGATGTCCTCGGTCTGACCCGCCTTCACGAGCACCGCCGCCACGAGCCCGCTATCGTTGCACATGACGAAGCGGTGGTCTCCCAACGTGACCTCGTGGACCTCGCCGTCCCGCTCGGAGAACGCCTCCCGCACGAACGACGAGATGGCGGAGATCATGCTCCCGACCACGTCGCGGTCCTTGTCGGACATCAGGCTGCGGGACATGTGTTTGATCAGGAGCCCGTTCTGGCCGATCAGGAAGACCTCCTCGATCATGGGCTCCGGCGGGACCTCGACGACGAACTCGGTCGGCGGCGGAGGAGGCGGGGCGAGCGGCACCTCGACGGTTTTCATTGCCGGGGAGAGCTGGACGGCCCGCAACGGAGCGGCTTTCTTGACCGGCGGCGCGAGGTGCCAGACGTCCGAGGAGGCCCAGGCGAGCGCGAGCCCCGAGACGATTGCGAGCACCCACCCCGTGAGGGGAGTCCACGCGAGGAGCGTACCGTTTGAGGGATCGTACGTCTGCCCCCGGAACTCCGGGATGCCGCTCCCGAGCGTCGGCAAGTCTAGAGACGCTGCACCTGGGAGCGTGAAGACGATGGCGAACGTCGCGTACAGGATCGATGCGCAGGCGCCGAGGAACGCGAGGCCCGCGAAGATCCCCCGGATCCGTTTCCAATACGACACGGCCGACAACGCAACGCCGCCGAACGACGCGATGATCCCAAGCAAGAAGAACTGGGCGAACTCGCCGAACACCTGGGCCATGTGCGGTTGCGAGGCGGCGAGGTCGGCGTACGAGTAGTCCTGGGTCACGGTTTGGCCGGAGGTCTTGTTGTAGAGCTCGTGATGGACGGAGAACACGCCGTACTCCCACACTTCGCGCGCCTGCGTGGTATCGAGCCGCCACTCCCACGTCGGCTGACCGAAAACGGCGAGGGCCAAGGCGATGGCTACCCCTGCCGCGGCGATGCCCGACCAGACGGACATACTCGAAAATTCGACGCCGCCATCCGGTTAAGAGCCCTCCCATGTGGTTATCGGCCGTGACACGAAGAATCAGGGTTGAGAACCGCCCTCAGCGGTCTTTCCACACCGGATCGCGCTTTTCGAGGAACGCCCGCACGCCTTCCTCCTTGTCCTCCGACGTCATCGCGAGGGCGAACAGGCTCTGCTCGTACCGGAGGCCTTGATCGAGCGGCAAGCGGAAGGAGGCGCGGACCGCGGCCTTCGCGAGGCGCACCGCGAGGGCGCTCTTCGAAGCGATCTTGTCTGCGATCTCGAACGTCCGCGGCTCGAGGCGGGCGTGCGGCACGACCTCGTCCACCAGGCCAAGGCGCCCGGCTTCGGCCGCATCGATCCGCTCGCCGGTCAGCGTGAGGCGCAGGGCGTGGCCCATGCCGACGAGGCGCGGGAGGCGCTGGCTGGCCCCGCCGCCCGGGATGATTCCGATGTTGATCTCCGTCTGCCCGAGCGTCGCCCGCTCCGATGCGATGCGGATGTCGCATGCCATTGCGAGCTCGAGTCCGCCGCCGAAGCAGTAGCCGTTGATCATCGCGATGATCGGCTTCGCGGTCCGGTCCACCGCGTCGTAGAGGGTGCCGTGCTCGTACATGTGCCACTGCTCCATCGATGTACGACCCTGGAACTCGTGGATGTCGGCGCCGGCCGTGAACGCTTTCGGGCCGGCACCTGTGAGGACAATCGTGCGGGTCGCCGCGTCCGTGTCGAGTTCGCGCAACGCGCGGATGAGTTCTTCTTTCATCATCATCGACATCGCGTTGAGTTTCTCGCGCCGGTTCAGCGTGATGAGTGCGGCGGAATCGCGACGCGCGACCGTGATCGTCTCGAAATTCATAGGACCTCGAAGAGGAACGGCTCGTAGCGCTTAGAGCCTTCGGGCGCAACCCTAAAGCCGCAAGTCGGAAATGACTTCTACGGGACCCGATGGCGGACCTGGCGGATCTTTTGGCGAAGGCGCTCGCCTCTCCGGCACGGCCCCGATTCCATGCGATTTCGATGGGGCTCTCATTCATTCAAACCGCAAGGGACCTCGTCGAACGGCTCGAGAAGCGGTCCGAGGAGGCCAAACTCCCGATCGCTGGCGTGCGCTGGCGAGGGAAGGAAGCGGGGTTCCTCCTGCGGAGCGCTCCCGCGGGGCAAGACGGCACGGGGAAGGATGTCGCCGAGACGCGTAGAGAGGTCCTGCGCTGGCTCCGCCGTATCAACGAAGCGGCGCGCAAGAACCGAGACTACGCGAGGCCAATCTTAAAAGCTGAACTGGAGAGGATCCTCACGGGCCTCGAGGCAGAGCTCCTCGATCGGGACGCGCTTCGGTGGACCCTGGAAACGCCCGAGGAACTGGACCTGCTCCGATTCGCCTATCAGGACGCTAAGGAGGGGATTCTCTTTCTCCACGAACTCGGCGCAGACGTCCGGAAGCCTCGGCAGCGTCTGAGGGCGTTCGAGACGGCGACCCGACGGTTCCTCTCGACGGAGACCGAGCCCCGGCGATAGGGGCGGAGTGACCCGGCTATTTTCCCTGGAAGGTCGGTTTCCTCTTTTCCAGGAAGGCGCGGAATCCCTCCTTCGCGTCTGCCATCGCGAAGAGCCGGTTCTGCAACTCCCGTTCGAGCGCGAGGCCCTCGTACATGGGCATCTCGACGCCTTCCGTGACGGATCGCTTGATCAAGCCTACGGCCCGCGCCGAGTGCTGCGGATACGTCAATCCCTTCGCGAACGCCATCGTCTCGTCCCAGAACTTCTCCCGCGGGAAGACCCGGTTGATGAGCCCCCAGTCGAGCGCCTCCTTCGGCGTGAGCATGCGGCCCGTGGCCATGAGGTCGATCGCGCGGCTCTTGCCGATCAGGCGCGGGAGGCGCTGCGTGCCGCCGGTCCCGGGGAGTACGCCCAACGTGACCTCCGGCAAACCGACTCGCCACGCCCCGTCGGAGGCGACGCGGAGGTCCGTCGCCATGGCAATCTCGAGTCCGCCTCCGACACAATGCCCGTCGATCGCCGCGATGAAGAGCTTCGGGGTGCTCTCCATCTTGTTCAGCGTCTCCTGGCAATTCAGGCAGAACATCGCCTTGTAGTCCGGCGTGGACGACGCGAGGAGGTTAACGTCTGCCCCCGCGGACCAGATTCCGTCGAGCTTCGACGCGATCACGCACAGGTCGACCTCGTCGTTAAAGCGGACCTCGTCGATTACGGTGTTGAGGTCTCGCATAAGATCCGCGTCGTACGTGTTCGCTTTCGGCTTATTCATCCATGCAATGGCTACGCGATCTTTCTTCTCCATGGAAATGTACGTCGTATCCATCTTGGCCGCCTCATTCAACAAGAGGCCTTTCCTCTAATAAACCTCCTCTTCGGAGCATGAACACGCACGCCGGCCATCCATCTTCCGAAGGTCGATTGGAGAAACCTGTCGTGCATCTCGAGTTAACTTGGCGGTCGATTTGGGCGATCCGAAGCCCACGGCGAAGGCAGGCGGCCTCTCGACAGCGCGATAGTCGTTGGGTCATGTCCTATGTGCGGGGATACGAATAGATTGAATATTCACCATGGCATGCCGGGCCCGTTTTCGGAGTGACGAGTCAGTCACGTCAACTGCGGAGGGAGCAGTTTGGAAAACTCGACGAGTCCCAGAAAGCCTGTGTGGATGGTCGGGATGGCAGCCTTTGCGACTGCGGTCCTCCTGTTTGTCGCCCTGGAGCCGATTATTTCGGCATCCACCGACGACGACCTCGACGGCATCCCGACCGTGAATGAAAACGCGGATGTCTGGTACCTGGAGGTCAAGGCCAATGTAGTCCAACCAGCGACCGGTTCGGCCCTTCAGCCCGGAATCCATCCGGGCGCAAGCTGGGATCTCTCCCTCCCCAATTGGAAGGGGGTTTCGAAAGGTGGGTACGTCAACGTGAGTCTCGTCCACAACACGAACATGATCTCCGCCCGGGTCGGCTACAAAGGGCAGTCGGGGTGGATCGACCGACCTTTTTGGGACCCTGGGAAGAACGAGGTCGTCCCGGAGGCCGCCGTAACTCCAGGCGACGCGCGCTCGGTGACCGTGGTCGTCGCGAAGATCACGAACGGCATCAAGGCCACCAGGGCCGAATTCCACTTGGGTGGGGTCCTGATGTCCATGGACACGGTCACTCCGGACGGCTATGTGTTTGATTGGTCTTGGAACACGGCCGCCGTGGTCAATGGGGACTACGCGGTCCAGGTGCGCTTCTGGACTGTTGACGGAAAGTCATCCTGGAGCAATCGGACGATCACGGTGGACAACACCCTCCCAACCGCCGCCCTGTTGACCCCGCCGGCGGGGGCGACGGTGTCGAACACCGTCTTGGTGACCGCGCAGGCGTCCGACGCGAATCTGGATCGTGTGGAGTTCTTAGTCGGCGGAGCCCTCGTCAAGACGGATTGGGGCGTCCCCGACTGCACCAATTCCTACTGTTTCAACTGGAACACGAAAGGTCTGGCCAACGGCGCCAAGACGTTGGCTGCCGTGGCCTACGACCGAGCGGGGAACAAGTTGCAAAAATCGATCTCGGTGACGGTGAACAACCCGGGGTGCCCATGCCCACCCGAACCCGGGACGGGTCCGATCAGCGGGGCCGGTCCGGGTGTCTTGACGGCATCGGCCCCACCCGCCGGTATCAGTCCGTCGACCGGGACCCTCGGCGCCCTTTACGCTGGCGTCGGAGCCGAGACATCATGGGGTCGGTCCACGGGGGCGCCCGTGACGGGCAAATGGGGGCAGGGGGGCGGTTCGACCCCCACGGTCATCTCCATGGATTTGACGAAGGACACGGCGAGCCTCACGCAAGCGCAACGGGATGCGGGTTTGCTCGGCCCCGCCTTCGGCCTCGCGGATTTCCTCAACCCGCAATGGCGAGTCACGATCAAATCGTGGACACCGCTTTTCCCACTTGCCGGCGTCCTCACGTCCGCGCGTGTGCGGATGCACATGGGGACCGACCCGAACATCGCGGATACGGATCAGGACCTCCTCAAGGACGGAGAGGAGGTGTTTCCGCTCGGCGGCAGAAGCCAGACGGCTCCGTTCCTGCCGGATACGGAACGAGACGGGCTCACGGACGGAGACGAGGTGCGCACGTACCTCACCGATCCTCTGAGTTGGGATACGGACCAGGACGGCCTGACCGATTACGACGAGGTGACGCAATACCACCTGTTCAGCGTCACGCCGACGACGGGGAGCCTCGTGGACCCCGGGACCTGGAGCCATTCCTTCACCGTTCCGGTCGGGCTCTCGAAGGCCCACGTGATCAAGATCGAGGCGACGACCGTCCTCGTCAGGGATGTTGCCTTCCTCGCGGGCCACGACATGAACGATTCGTCCTATGTGAACACGCAGGACGACCTGTTCTTCGGCCAATACTTGAAGGCGGAGCTCCAACGGAGCGGCGCACCCGTGAGCGGCACGATCAATGAGACCCACGGGAAAGCGGAAGCGGTCGAGTACCAGGGCAGCTCCGTCCGAATCGAGGAGCGACGCATCTTCGTCGTCGCTCTCGCCAACGACGTGCCCCTCGGTTCTGGCAGTCACACGGTCATCCTGACGCTCCGCGCGGCGCCCGGGAACATCTCCGTTTCGTTCCTGCAGGTCACTCTTACCGTGA
>DASPXQ010000165.1:0-2034 GCA_035637195.1 Thermoplasmata archaeon
CGTGAGCGTCGTCCCGAGCTTCGCTAGCCGGATCGGCACCCACGCGTACGCGATGTTCTTCTGGAGACGCGGGGAATAGGTCAGCGCGGTCAGGTGGCCCACATTCTTGCCGTCCTTCTCCACGTCCCAGAATTCCGTCGCCCATGCATGAATCTGGGGACCGTGGATCTCGATGCCCGCGAGCTTGCGCTTGACGCCCGCTTTCTTGATTCCCGCGAGGGCCTTCTTGCCGACGAAGTCCGCTTTCTTGTCCAGGTTGACGAGCCAACCGAGGTCGACCTCGTACGGATTGTTCTCGAGGGTCATGTCGGAGCCGTAGTTCAGGATCCCCGCCTCGATCCGGCGGATCTCGGAGGGGGCTATCGGCCGGATGCCGTGCTTCGCTCCGGCGGCCATAACGCGGTCCCAGAGCGCCCCGGCGTGTTTCGAGTCGCGAAGATACAGCTCGTATCCGCGCTCGGCGCTCCATCCCGTCCGCGTGACGACGACCGGGATGCCGTCGAGGTCGGTCTCGATCAGATGGTAGTACTCGAGGTCCAAGATGCCGTCGCCGAAGAGACCGACCATGACGTCCTTCGATTTCGGGCCCTGGAGCTGCAGCGGCGAGACGTCGGGCTCGCGCACGATCACGTCGAGGCCCGCGTTGACGGCGACGCCTTTGCACCAATAGAGGACATCCCAATCGGAAAGGGAGAGCCAGAAGTGGTCCTCCCCGAGGCGCAACAGGACCGGGTCGTTGATGATACCGCCTTCCGGCGTCGTCAGGAGGAGGTACTTGCACTCGCCGACGGCGCAGCGCTCCATGTCCCGAGGCGTAAGGAGTTGCATGAACTCGAAGCCGTCGGGCCCATCGATCTCCACCTGACGCTCCACGCCGACGTCCCAGAGGGTCACGTGGTTGACGAGGTGCCAGTACTCCTCGACCGGATCCGTGTAGAGGCCGGGCATGAGCATGTGATTGTAGAGGTCGTACGCCCGCACGCCGTGCTTCGCGGCGCGATGGAAGTAGGGGGACTTCTGAATCCACGCCGTCTCCCGGAATCCCGGGAGGATCGGACCTGCATAGTCCATGGTCGCCGTCGTATGCCCACCGTCGCGCGTGTGGCTGGGGATTGCACCACCTCCTGACTTGCGCCCGGGAAGCCCGGAGAATAGATGAGCGTTTTGGCGGCGATGGTCGCGCGGAAAATCGAAGCGGCATCGCATGTGAAGGACCCGCTTTTGACCTCCCCGTCGGCAGTCCACAGGAACCTTATTCCCGACGGTGCCGGATGCCGACCCGCGAATGCAACCGGCGGCGGATCCTCTTGCGGGAACCGAGATGGACGCATTCGGCGATCTTTCGTTCCGCTATCCGTTCCGAAAGTATCAGCGACTCATCCTCGGCCAGACCGAGTCGAGGCCGGCGGATCGGACGTACCACATCGTCGCCCCACCCGGATCGGGGAAGACGATCGTCGGCCTCGAGCTCATCCGCCGGATCGGCAAGCCCGCGGTCGTGTTCGCTCCCACGACCACGATCCAGAAACAATGGCAGGAGAAGGTCGGGATGTTCACCGCGGAACCGGCGCGGGTGACTCAGCTGACGAGCCTGGATCCGGACGCGCTTGCACCGATAAACATCTTCACATACCAGCTCATCTCCGCGCCGGGAGACGAGCAGGCGTTCGCGCGGCAGCTCGCGGAGCGACGCTGGATCGACGATCTCCTCCTGGAAGGCCAGGCGCAGGACGAGGACACCGCACGGGAGCGACTCCGAGCCGTCGAAGCAAACAATCCGAAGGCGTACCGCGAAGAGATTTCAGGGCGATACCGAAAGGTCAAGGGCGAACTCCTCCGGAACCCGGACATTGACGTCGGGACGTTCCTCCACCGAAACGCCCGGGACCTGATCGACCGACTCGTCGCATTCGGCGTCCGGACGGTCGTCCTCGACGAATGCCACCACCTTCTCGATTACTGGGCAATCGTGCTGCGACATCTCCTCCGAAAGATCCCAGGCGCATACGTCATCGGTCTCACCGCCACCCTGCC
>DASPXQ010000166.1:0-7473 GCA_035637195.1 Thermoplasmata archaeon
AACGCCGCGGAGCCGTTGCTCGCGGAACGCCGCGGCCACACGGAGCTCACGACGGCCCTCACGATCATGGCCGGACTCGCGCCGAGCGCGACCATCTGCGAGATGATGGCGGACGACGGACGGGCCCTCCCGAAGGAACATGCAAAGGCATATGCTCGGGAGAGGAATCTCGTCTTCCTGGAAGGGCAGGACATCGTCCGGGCGTGGCGTTCGTGGTCCGTGTAATGGCGACGGGGGTCTTCGATCTCCTCCATCCCGGCCATTTGTATTTCCTCCGCGAGGCGCGGAAACTCGGCGACGAGCTGTGGGTCGTCGTCGCGCGGGATAGCACGGCGCGACGGTTCAAGCACGAGCCGATCATGCCGGAGAAATCCCGGCTGGAGATGGTCGAGGCCCTCAAGCCCGTGGACCGGGCGGTCCTGGGGAACGAAGGCAACATCTACGAGATCCTCGGGGACATCCGGCCGGATGTCGTCGCCTTGGGGTTCGACCAGGCGCACCAAGAGGAGCGGATCCTCGAGGAGTGCCGCCGGCGAGGGCTGGCGACGCGGGTCGTCCGCCTCGCGCGGTTCGAGGGCGACCTCGACGGCTCGCGCAAGATCGTGAGGAAGGTGGCGGAATGGCTGGCGCTCCAAGAGCGGCTCGGTCGAGTCGAAAAGCCGGAGATCCGAGGGGACGGCGCCGCTCCGCCCCGGCGTCGCCGGGGAAAGGCCTGAGACGGATCGGCATCGTCGATACGTCCTTCGCGCGATACGATATGGCCGCGGCCGCCGTCGACGAGCTCCGGAAGCAGGGCGGCGGCTTCTCGATCGAGCGGTACACGGTCCCCGGGATCAAGGACCTCGCGGCCGGCGCGAAGATTCTCCTGGACCGAGGATGCGATATCGTCCTCGCCCTCGGCATGGTCGGCCGTCAACCGGTCGACAAAGACTGCGCGCTCGCGGCGGATTTCGGCCTGCAGCTCGTCCAGGCGAACGCCGGTCGGCACATCCTCGGCGTGATGGTCCACGAGGACGAGGCGACGGACGAGGCAGGGCTCGCGTGGCTCTTTGACCGTCGCACCCGGGAGCACGCCATCAACGCGTACGACCTGCTCTTCCGTCCGGAGGCGATTCAGACCCGGGCGGGCACGGGGCAGCGCGAAGGGTTCGAGGACGCGGGGCCGCTCAAGGGGACGGGTCGATGAACCTCGCGATCGTCGCGGCCGAGTTCAACCGCGAGGTGACCGACGTCATGGTCCAGAAGGCGGTGGCGCGGGCGGAGGAGCGGGGGATCCGCGTGACGTCGGTCGTCCGAGTCCCGGGGGCGTTCGAGATCCCGTTGGCTGTGCAGCGCCTCCTCGAACGCGGCGACGTCGACGCGGCGGTCGCGATCGGTGCGGTGATCAAAGGGGAGACGCTCCACGATGAGGCCCTCATGGCCGCGGTGCCGAAGGCCTTGCTCGACGTCGGCCTGCGGACCGGCAAGCCGGTCGGATTCGGGATCACGGGTCCCGGGATGACGGACGAGCAGGCGATGGCCCGCGCCGGGAAAGGCGCGGACGCCGTCGACGCCGTGGCCTCGATGCACGCTTTACTCCGGGGTCTGTGACCGTTTTCCCCCTGAGATTTAGGTCGGAAAGGTTTAATCCCGCGAGGCTTCCATCCGGGCCGGTCTGGGACCACCGCATGGTCGACACCACCGCCCTCGAGTCGATTCTCCGAGACATCGAGCGGAACGAGGGTGTGCAGGAGGCGATGCTCGTCTCCCTCGCGGGGACGTACCTCGCCGGGAGCTTCCCGAAAGGCGTCCATGTGGATACGTTCGGATCGATGTTCGCGGTGCTCGTGGGCTCCGCGGAGACCGTGACCTCCGAGGCGAAGGACGTCCTGGAGAGCGTCATCATCAACGCGAAGGGGACCCGCTACCTCATCATCCACGGAGGCCGGAAGGCGCTCCTCGTGTTGCGCCTCCCGCTGTCCGCCGATCCGGCGCGGACGAAACAGGCCGTGGAGAAGTACGTCCCGCGGATCGAAGAACACCTCTAGATCCGCCGCATCCCTCGGCCGATCCACTCGGACACCGCCTTCGTCACGTACCGGGCGGTCGCGCCGGCGCCGCGGTCCGTCCCTTGGGCGGTCGTCTTGCCTTGGCCGAGTTCCTGGAGGACGTCGTCGAGCGGCAGATCGCCCGCATCGATGACGGTGAGGGCCTTCGCGACCTCGTCGAGGAAATGACTGTCGCTCCCGCCCGTCTCGCCGACGTGGAGGGCGCTCGCCCGCTCGTGTGCGCGCTCGTTCCCGCGCCGCAGCGTCCGTCCGTTGCGGGTCTCGTGCGCCGGAAACGAGGTCTCGGCGAGCCCCTCGTCTCCCAGCCCGGACCAGAATCGAAACGGATGGGCGGCGACCGGCACGCCGCCGGCAGCGACAATGCGCTCGACGGTCTCGGCCACGGACAAGCCTCGTGGGACCACCTTTCCGACACCATATCCGAGGACGTGGCCCGACCGCGTCGAGACTTCGATCCCGGGGATCACGAGGAAGTCTCCGCGGACCGCCTCCGTCGCCTCTCGGATCGCGCTCGTCGAATTGTGGTCCGTGATCGCGATTCCCGCTAGGCCCGCCCGCTGCCCCAGGGCCACGAGTTCCTTCGGCGCTACACGAGAATCGGGAGAATGGCGGGTGTGGTTGTGAAGGTCGAAGAACATGGAGGAGCCGCGAAACGGGGCTCTTCGTTTAAAGGCTTTCCAGATGGTAGCCGACGCGAACGGTTTATCGAACCGCCCACCATTCTTCTCTTGTGCGGGTCGGCGCGGCAGTCCGCGAACATCCGGACCTTGCGCTCGACGACGAGGGATCGTCATGCCGGTCATCGTGAGGCGTGGAATCGTCCGCGCCGGCCGCGTGGTGGTCGAGGGTGTGAGCTCCCGCATACTCCGCGGCAAAGGGGGCTGGTTCTTGGTGTCCGAGCCGTCGGGAATGCCGCCGAGTCGGGTGAGATACTTCCAGTTTCGGGATCGCGCCACGATCGCTACGAATGGCGAGACGATCGTCTTTCGGTTCCGCCGCGGTGGTGCCATGGTCGGGTGGCGCGGCCGTGCCTATCGCCTCCACGACATGAGCGGCGGCCGCATCCGAATGACGCGGGATGACCGGGAAGTCGTCACAGGTCGGGTGACTCCGAGCGGGGTGCGGCTGGACGTGGTCGCACCCGAGCTTCTGCCGATCGTCCGTTCGCTCGCGCTCGTCCTGGCCCTGCACAGCGAAGATCTGTCCCGGGTGGGCGGGTTGGGCTCGGCGTGACCCCGTGACGATGGGACAGGGACCGATTTAGTGGACCGGGGTCCCTTCCTTGAGGCCTTTGTCGACCTTCAGAGGGACGTCGTTCGCCTTCAGGAGGATTCGGACTTCGCCCTCCCGTCCCAGGAACAAGACAGACCCGTCTTCTCCGACCCGGAATCGGTACGTCTGGAACACGGAGAACGGGAGCGGGGGTGACGCCTTCACGCCGAGCACCTGGGTGCCGACGACGGCATCCGCGGGCGGCACCACGATGCCGACATGCGTGTCGTCCTCCCCCGCGAGGAGCATCCCTTGGCTCTCGACGCCACGGAGCTTCGCCGATTCGAGGTTCGCGAGAATCGCGATCTTTCGACCGCGCAATTCGTCGATCGCGTAGTCTTTGCGGATTCCCGCGACGATCTGACGACGTTCGTCCCCGAGGTCGACCTGCATGACGTACAGATTGTCGGCGTTCGGGTGGGCCTTCACGTCGACAATTTCGGCGACGCGGATGTCAAGGCGGTCCTCCGGGTCCTCCTTCAGGTCCCCAATCTCGATCTTCGCGAAGAGCGGTCTGCCCACCCGCAGCTTTTGCCCGCTGGGGACGTCCTCGAGCGCGTCCTCCCACCGTCGCTCGTGGACGTCCGAGTCGTACCCGACCGCGTGCCACAGGCGCGAGGAACTGAACGGCAGGAACGGTGCCATGATGATCGCGAGGGAGCGCGTGACCCTCAGCGCGACGTGGATCGCCGTGCCGCACGCCGCGCGATCCTTCTTGATGAGGTCCCACGGAGCCTTCTGGTCGATGTACTGGTTCCCGAGCCGGGCGAGCTGGATCGCACCCTTCATCGCGTCCTTCAGGTGCACATACTCGAGATTCTGGCCGGCGTGCTTCCACTGCTGCTCGATCGCGCGGCCCATCGCCTTGTCGACCGCATCGAGGAAGCCGGCCGGAGGCACTTCGTGATTGAAGTTCTTGTCCGCAAACGTGAGGGCGCGGTGGACGAAGTTCCCGTAGACCGCGAGCAGCTCGCTGTTGTTCCGCTGCGCGAAGTCCGCCCATTCGAAGTCCGTGTCTTTCGTCTCCGGCATCGTCGCGATGCCGTAGTACCGGAGTTGGTCCGGGTCAAACCGTTCGAGGAGGTCCGGGAGCCAGACGCCTTTGCCCCTCCCGGCGCTCATCTTCTCGCCCGAGAAGTTCAGATACTGCGTCGCGGGCACGTCGTACGGGAGGACCAACCGCTCGTCGTACCCGAGGAGGATCGCCGGCCAGAAGATCGTGTGGAACACGATGTTGTCCTTGCCGATGAAGTAGTAGTGACGGGCCTCGGGATCGTACCAGAAGTCCTTCCACCCGTCCGGTGCGCCGCGGCGGCGGTACCACTCCCTCGTCGCGGTCAGATAGCCCATCACGGCTTCGAACCAAACGTAGATCCGTTTCGTCTCGTACCCGGGGACCGGGACCTCGATGCCCCAGTCGAGATCGCGGGTGATCGGCCGATCTTTCAATCCCTCCTGGAGCCACGACCGGGTGAAGGTGAGGATGTGGTGCCTCCAGTGCTCCTTGTCGTCGGAGGCCCACTTCGACAGGCGCTCCTGGAACGCGCTGAGCCGAAAGAAGAAATGCTTCGTCTCCCGCGGGACCGGCGTCGTGCCGTGGATCTGGCACTTGGGGTCGATGAGCTGGAAGGGATCCATCAGGTTCGTGCAGTTGTCGCATTGGTCCCCGCGGGCCCTCGGGAACTTGCAGATCGGGCAGGTCCCCTCGACGTAGCGATCCGGGAGGAAGTGGTTCCCCGTCGGGCAGAACGGCGAGGTCATCATCGCCTCGTAGACGTGGCCTCGGTCTCGGAGCCGGAGGAAGATCTCCTGCACCCACTTCTTGTGGTTCGCGTCCGCGGTGTTCCAATAGAGATCGTATCGCACGCCGAGCTGCTCGATGTTCTTCGCATCGAGCGCGTGATATCGCTCCGCGATGACGCCGGGCGACACGCCTTCCTGATCCGCGCGGACCATCGTGGGGGTGCCGTGCATGTCCGTCCCGCCGACCATCAGCACCTCATCCCCTTTCATCCGGTGGAAGCGGGCGACGACGTCCGCCGGGATGAACGTGGAGACGGCGTGGCCCAGATGCCGCGGCCCCGACGCGTACGGCCAGGCGACGCAGACGAGGATCTTCGCCATTCGCGGGGCCAAGCGGGGAGGCTCCCTTAAAGCATTCGCGGCGGTCTCTGTCCCGACGTCCGCCATGGAGATATCGGAAACGAGACTCGAACCTGATTCTCAGTCCCCGCCAGTTTTGGCGAACATGTGATGCTCGAAAACCGCGATGTACGGCTGCCCACTGGGAGGTCACGCGACGGTAGCGCAACGTGCGGAGTACGTCGGCGTCGGCGGCCGACGGGACACGGACATGGACAAGGTCATGGCCAAGCTCGGCCCCATGCCGCGGATCCTCTGCTGGAAGTGCCGCAAGCTGACGCCGTTCGAACTCGATCACTGTCAGCACTGCGGATCGGCGTTCGCCGGAGGGACGGGAGGCGCCTACGGCTCCGGTCGATCGGTCAACTCCCGGATCGGTCCCGTCGCACGAGGATCGTCGAAGGCCCGAGGACGAAACCTGACACAAGTCTTCGAAGATCTCCAGCGCGTCCGCGAGATTGACGGACCCTCATGGGGACAACGGAAGGCTCGGCCTCGGGGCAAGGAGGTATTCGTCGAGCTGTACCAGTGCCCCTCGTGCGGGCGCATCGTGTCCGAGGAAGCGACCGATTGCGAGTGCGGCGTGCGATTCGCGGAATCGACCACGCTCCCCTTCGCGTGCCCCGAGTGTGGAGCGACCGTTCCGTCGGGTTCGGGCGGGTGTCCCGTGTGTGGCGTGACGTTCGGTCCTGCCGGAGACCTCGATCTATTGGTGTATTCGTGCCCCCGGTGCGGGTCTCGCGTCGCGTCCGACCAAGCCCGCTGCTCCTGCGGCGTGTGGTTCGCCGAGTGACGCAACAAATCTCAGATTTGAGAACCGTCCAATAAGCGATTTATCACCCAATCGCGTGATTTGTTCCGTCGACGGATTCGCTCCCGACGAGAGGAATCGAACCCCATGATGAAGCCGAAACGCCCGCGGATCACGACGAAGAAGACGTACTACCTCGTCCTCTGGTGGATGTCCCAGACGCCGTACGCGGCGATCTTCGAGAACGAGGTGGCGGCGGAGGCCGCTGCGAATGTCCGCAACGCCCTCATGGTCGCGATCTCGGGCCGAGACATCAAGGTCGATCAGGTCTTGGACTGGTACCGGCGAGACGACTCCGGGCGGCCGATGCCCGCGGAGTGGCGCGATCTCGTCGGACAGATCCACGTCCCGTGGCTCGCGAAGCCCAAGGTCGCCCTTTGATCTCCGCAGCATGCCGGAACCGCGCCGAGGAAGCAAGCGCCTTCCCGTCACAGTAGTCGTCCGATTGCCTTCTGCCCGTCTCTCCATTGAGCCGAGGGCTTTCCTATCAATTCGGATAGGCGGGACCAAACGACTATAGCCTCAGAATGCGGGAGCCAGAGGAGGCTATGGCGCAGCCCCAATCGCTCGTCGCCGAGTGCCCGACGTGCAAGGCCATCGTCCCGATGGACGCGACCGAGTGCCCGCAATGCGGCGAGCTCTTTGAGATGGAGAAGGTCGCATCGGAGCCCGTCCGGGAGGAGCCCGCCGCCGAACCCGCCGGGGAAGAGGCCGACGAGGAGACTAGGGAATCGGAATCCGGGTTCCGCGAGAAGTTCTTGTTCTACACCGGGATTTTCCTGATCCTCCTCGGCGGTCCCGGGATCGCGCTCGGCTCCTGGCTTCACGACGTGCTCCGGATCGGCTTCGGAGAGTTCAACGCCTTCGACGCATTCGGCTCGTGGAACCGACTCGTGACCGCGATCGGCCTGATCGTCCTGATCGTCGGCATCGTGTTCCTCATACTCTCGCTGCGGTTCTCGCGCCCCTCTGACGTCGAGAAGGACCTGAGCGCGCTGCGCGGGTCGTGACGGTTCCGCCGTCCGGCGCGATGCGCACCCCTATATCATTAAATACCGCACAACGTGATGCGAACGCACGGCGGGGGAGCCTCGCCGCATGGAGTATCGGATGTCGTATTCGGGCTCTGGCCTCCGACCTTCGAACCTTCCGGTGGAGGAGGGGAAGGTCTACGAGGCGAAGATCGAGGACATCGGTCGG
>DASPXQ010000167.1:0-2827 GCA_035637195.1 Thermoplasmata archaeon
CGGCTCGTCGAGACGTCGTCGATCGAGAAGATCTTCCAGATCGACGAGCATGTCGGCGCGGCGACCTCGGGCCTCGTCGCGGATGCGCGGGTCCTCGTGGACTACGCACGGCTCGTCGCGCAGATCAACAAGGTCACCTACAGCGAGCGGATCGGCGTGGACCTGCTCGTCAAGCGGATCTGCGACTACAAGCAGAACTACACGCAATACGGCGGCGTCCGGCCCTTCGGGACCGCCCTCCTCGTGGCCGGCGTCGACGACCTCGGCACCCACCTCTTCGAGACGGACCCGAGCGGGGCGCTCGTGTCGTACAAAGCGGGCAGCATCGGCCAGGGCCGCCAGGCGGTCATGGAGCTGCTCGAGGAGAAGTACAAGGAAGGGATGAACCAGGACGACGCGATGGTCCTGGGACTCCAGGCCTTGCAGAAGGCGTCGGAGGGCGAGAAACTCGACGCCCGCGCGATCGAGGTCGGAATCATCGTCGAGGGCGAGCGGTTCCGGCGTCTCTCCGAGACCGAGGTCGGACAGTACCTTTCGCGGATGCCGACCGCGTCCTAGGCGAGGTCATGCCCAAGGAGCTTCGATCGGACCGTCGCGACGACATCTTCAAGGAGTACGTGATCGCCCGGATCGAGAAGGCGGGGGAGAAGTTCGAGGTCCTCGTCAAGCCGGATGCGGTCCAAAGGATCCGGGATGGAGCGGAGGTCGACCTTCTCGGGCAGCTCGCGATCGATGAAATTTTCCGGGACGCGCACAAGGGGTCGAAAGCGTCCGAGGAGAAGATGACGGAGTTCTTCGGGACGACGGAGCCCCTGGCGGTCGCGAAGCAGATCATCGAGCGCGGCGAGATTCAGCTGACGACCGAGCAGCGCCGCCAGATGCTCGAGGCGAAGCGCAAGCAGATTGTGCAGTACATCGCCGCGAACGCGATCAACCCGCAGACCGGCGCGCCCCATCCGCCGCAGCGGATCGAGAACGCGATGGAAGAGGCGAAGGTCCACGTGGACCCGTTCAAGGGGATTGAGGAACAGGTCAAGGAGGTCCTCAACGCGTTGCGGCCCCTCATCCCGATCCGATTCGAGAAAGTCCGGATTGCGGTCAAGCTCAGCGCGGAGGACAGCGCGAAGAGCTACGGGGACATCAAGTCGTTCGGGACGATCGTGAAGGAGGAATGGTCTCCGAGCGGCGCGTGGATCGGCGTCGTCGAGATGCCCGCAGGGATGCAGACGGACTTCCTCGAGAAGCTCAACGCGAAAACGAAAGGGAACGTGGAGATCCGGATCCTGAAGGCGGACCAGCGGGTCTAGCCCGGTCGATTGACGCGGACGGCCCCAAGGTGGGATGCGTTCATCGCCGAACTGGCTGAAACAGCTCGATCGCGTTGCCCGAGGGGTCGTCGATCAGGATCTGGGATCCTCCGGGGCCCGTAGTGATATTGTTGCGGAACCGCAACCCGGCCGCGCGAAGGCGCTCGACTTCCGCCGCGATGTCGTCCACAATGAGTTGGATCCGGTTCCAGCCGCCCGCACCCGGTATGCGGCCATCGGGCATCGGGCGTCCGGCGGAGCTCGTTGGGCCGCTGAGCAGGAGCCGCAAGTCGCCGCGGGTGACATCGGCGAATGCCGGAGGGGCGTTTGAAAGCAGCTTGAAGCCGAAGTGCGTCGTGTAGAAGGCGACGGCCGCATCGACATCGTTGACCATGTATCGGACGTTGACGGCCATGAGCGGATCGCCGTGCCCTAGTGAGGGGCGATATTTGAACCTGAGGAGGACGCCCTCCCGAGGTCTCGCGGACATGCGTTGTCGCCGCGGCCGGTCGAGAAACCGGAAGCCTCAAGTAGCCGCCTCCGTTTCGACGCGTCGCGTGAGAGAGAGACACCAATGCAGGGCAGTGGTTCGCTTCGCCAGCTTGTCATTCCCGGCGAAGCCGTCGGCGGCTCCGGGCTGAAGCCCGGCCCCGGTACCTACAGCGAGGGCGGACAGATTTTCGCGTCGCAGCTGGGCATCCGGAACGAGCGCGAGGGCCGCGTCAGCGTCATCCCGCTGAACGGGCGGTACATCCCCCAGCGAGGCGACGCGGTCATCGGCGAGGTGACCGACCAGGGCCCGTCCCACTGGCTCGTCGACATCAACTCCCCGTATCCGGCCCCGCTCCACGCGACGGAGTCAGCGTGGCGCGTCGAGTTCGGCGACACCGCGCGGTACCTGAAGGTCGGGGACGTCATCATGTGCCACGTCCTGAGCGTCGACGAGATCAAGCGGGTCCAGCTGACGATGCAGGACCGCGAAGCCCGCAAGCTGAGCGGCGGCATCCTGATGGAAGTCTCTCCGACGAAGGTGGCGCGGGTCATCGGGAAGGAGGGCAGCATGGTTTCCCTGATTAAGGATCTCACGAACTGCCGCATCTACGTCGGGCAGAACGGTCGGATCTGGCTCGACGGAGAGGACCGCGACACGGCCGTCGCCGCGATGGCGATCCGGCTGATCGAGGAGCGGGCGCAGGCCCCCGGGCTGACGGAGGCCGTGCGGGAACTGATCGAGCGAGCGAAACGGGACACGCGAGGGCGGTTGCCCTCCTGAGGAGCGGGTTTTCCATGGAAGACATCGAGCACATCGAGAAGGAAGTCAAGCTGATGGACGCATCGGGCCGTCGACTCGACGGTCGGAAGTCGGACGAGCTGCGGCCGATCCGGATCGAAGCGGGCGTGCTGCGGCGCGCCGACGGGTCCGCGTACATGGAGTGGGGTGGGAACCGAGTCCTGGCCGCCGTCTACGGGCCGCGCGAGGCCCATCCGCGGCATCTCCAGGATCCCGCGCGGGCGCTCGT
>DASPXQ010000168.1:0-3089 GCA_035637195.1 Thermoplasmata archaeon
GGGGCGAGAGGGAATACAGGGTCCCGTAGCCTTCGTTCCCGAGCGTCATGACGCAGTCGTTCTCCCGGAGCACATCCAAGTGATGGCGAACCGTTTTGTAGTCCAGATCGAGTTGGCCCGCGAGGTCGTTCGCGTTGCACGGACGGTCATGGAGCGTCCGCAAGATCCGCGCGCGGTTGATGCCCCCGCGGGTCGCCGCGATGAGGTACCACAACCGCTTGTCCATGAAGCCACGCGCCCATCCGTTCTTCGATAGAGTCGGCCGCGGCGCGGGCATCGAACACCGCATCCCCGAACGTTCTAATATTACTATCGAAATAGTCAAAATGGTGGCGTCCGTCCCCGTCCAACGGCCGTGGAAACGCAAGGCGCTCGGCTGGTTCCTCGAATTCCGTCTCATCCCGGTCCTCCTGTGGTCGTACACCGCGGTCGTCCTGGGGACCGCGACGGCCTTCGCCATCGCCGGGACGTTCTACCCGCTGTGGTTCGTGGTGGCCCTCGCCCTCGGCGGACTCGTTCAGGGGTGGGAGACGCACGCCGTCAACGAGATCTACGATTGGAGGAGCGGCACGGACCAGATCGGCCTCCGCGCGCTATCCGGCGGGAGCAAGGTCCGGAACATGGGCCTCCTCGATGAACGGGATCTCTGGCGGATCTACGCGTGGGCGACACTCGGCGTCGCCGCGTTGACGATCTGGGTCGTCGTGGCCCGCGCACCGTGGCTCGCCCTGATCATCGTCGCCGGGTACCTGATCGGCCTCGCCTACACCGTCCCGCCGATCGCGATGTCCTACCGGCCCTTCGCCGGAGAGTGGCTCGGCGGGTTTCCCGGCGTCTTGCTGTCGGGCCTCGGTGCGTACGCGATTCAGGCGCTATCCCTCTCGCCCGTGGCGGCGGTCGCCCTCGCGGCCCACGCGCTCGTGTGCACGGGGATGCTCGTCGTCCATCACTACGCCGACGCCCCGATGGACGCGGCGGCGGTCCCTCCCAAGCGGACGACGGTCGTCGCTCTCGGGTTCCGGAACGCGAAGCGGTACGCCGCGGGGATGGCGGGCGTGGCCGTCCTCCTCGACCTCTGGCTGGCCGTTACCTTCCATCACGCGTTCTTCTTCGCCGCGGTCCTCACGTTGCCGACCATCTGGTTCCATCTGCGGATCAACCCCACGAACCTGGAGTCGACGACCCGCAACGAGCTTCGGGTCATCCAACTCGGCATCGCCGCAGGCCTATCGACGTCGGTGGTGCTCGCGCCGATCCTGTGGCCGCTCCTCCCTTTGGCTGCACTCGGGTATTTCGCCCACCTCGTTGTGGTGGCCCCGCCGGCCGTTCTCGCACGCGCCTGGCGTCGCGCTCCCGTGGCGCAAATCCGGAACCGCTGACGTGTCCTCGGAAGAGCGAAATACGGCGGGGGATCTGCGGACGTCGTGCGGCGCCTCGGATTCATCGTGAACCCCATCGCGGGCATGGGAGGCCGGGTCGGCTTGAAAGGGACCGACGGCGTTGTCGAGGAGGCTCGGGCGGCGGGTGCGGAGCCGGTCGCACCGACCCGAGCGCGTGCCTTCGCGGAGACGATCCTCGCACTCTCCCGCGGCGATCCGTCGCTCTCGATCCGGTGGCTCACGGCCGCAGGACCGATGGGCTCGGAACCGTTACGAGCCGCAGGCGTCGGCGAGGAGCCTCTGGAAATCGTCTCTCGCCCTCCGGAAGCGACGACCGCCAGGGACACGCGGCGCGCGGTCGAGGCGTGCATCGACCGTGGGGCGGAGCTCGTCCTGTTCTGCGGCGGTGACGGGACCGCGCGGGATGTCGCGGAATCGGCGAGGGATCGCGTCCCGATCCTCGGGATCCCGGCGGGCGTCAAGATGCATTCGGCCGTGTTCGCGGTATCGCCGCAGGCGGCTGCCGAACTGACCCTCGCCTACCTTCGGGGCCGCCTCCGCATCGGATCGGCGGAAATCCTCGACCTCGACGAGGACGCGTACCGCCGAGGCGAATGGCGCGTCGCGCTCGTCGGGACCGTGAAAACGCTCGTGGAACCAACCCTGGTCCAGGCGGGAAAGCTCCAGGTCGCGGAGGTGACCGAAGAGTCCACCCGCGAGGAACTCGCGGACCACTTTCGCGAGCTGTTCGCGGCCGAACCGGATACGCTCTTCTTCCTCGGTCCGGGCTCGACGATCGCATCGATTGCGAGCGTCCTGGGCCTCGAGAAAACCCTGCTCGGTATCGATGCGGTCTTCGGCGGTCGAACGATCGCGAAGGACGTGGACGAGCGGTCCCTCTTGCGTTTGCTCGATGAGCATCCGAAGGCGAAACTGGTCGTCAGCCCGATCGGTGCGCAGGGCTTCCTGCTAGGACGCGGGAACCTGGAGGCGAGCCCGGACGTCCTCCGACGGATCGGGACGCGGAACGTGATCGCCGTCGCGACACCCGGCAAGCTCGCGATGACGCCGGTGCTGCGGGTCGACACGGGCGACGCTGCGCTCGACGAGGAATTCCGGCGTCGTGAGTACCTGTTCGTCCTGATCGGATATCGCACAACGAAGCTCCACCCGATCCAACGCTGACCCGCGGCCGAAGGGAACCAAGTTGAAATACCCCGGTCCCATGCGAGGCACGATCGGGGGAATGCGGGCATGGCCGGCACGATGAAGGCCGCGGTGAAATCGAAGCCGTCGCCGCGGAGCACGGAAATTCGATCCGTCCCGATCCCGGAGCCCGGCCCCGCGGAAGTCCTGATCCGCGTGCAGGTCGCATCGATCTGCGGGACGGACGTGCACATCTTCGATTGGGATGCGTGGGCGCAAGCCCGGATCAAAGTGCCGCTCATCCAGGGACACGAGTTCGCGGGGCGGATCGAACGGCTCGGTTCGGAGGTGACGGGCCTCGAGAAGGGGGCGTACGTGAGCGCGGAGGGCCACGTCGCGTGCGGCCGCTGCCACATGTGCCGTACGGGCAACGCGCACGTCTGCAAGACCGTGTCGATCCTCGGGATCGACCGGGACGGCGCCTTTGCGGAGTATCTCAAGGTCCCCGCGACGAACGTGATCGTGAACGACCCGGACCTTCCGCCGGAGCTCGCCACGATGCAG
>DASPXQ010000169.1:0-2064 GCA_035637195.1 Thermoplasmata archaeon
ATCCTGCGTCGGCGCTATCCCCTCGCCCACGTCATCGTGGCGCCCGCGCTCGTCCAAGGTCCGGAGGCGCCCGCGAGCCTCCGGCGGGCGCTCGCGTTCGTCGCGGATCGCGTCGACGTCGTCATCGTCGCGCGCGGTGGAGGATCCCTCGAGGACCTGTGGTGCTTCAACGACGAGGGCCTCGCCCGCGCCGTCGCGACGTGCCGCGTGCCCGTCGTCAGCGCGATCGGCCACGAGACGGACGTCACGATCGTGGACTTCGTCGCGGACGTGCGCGCGCCGACGCCGAGCGCGGCCGCGGAACTCGTCTCGCCGGATGCGGTCGAACTGGCCGCGCGGGCGAACGACGCGGGCCACGGCCTCCTCCGAGAGATCCGGGAGCTCCTCGCCGGGGCCCGCGGGCGCGTCACCGGGCTCGGGGAGCGGATGTCCCCCCGCGCCCTGCGTCGCGGCGTCGAGGCCAACCGCGCCCTGCTCGGACGGACGTATATGGCGTTGGCAGCCGTCGCCCCACGTGAGGTCTCGCGGCATCGAGACCGGCTCGACGCCCTCGGCCGCCGACTCGATGTGCTCAGCCCTCTCGCGACGCTGCAGCGCGGATACGCGATCGCGGAGCGGGACGACGGACGGGTCGTCGCGCGCGCCGCCGAGGTCGATTCGGGAGACGCCCTTGCGGTGCGTTTCCAGGACGGCCGGATTCATGTTCGTGTGAATCACGAGAAGGAGGCACCATGATCGAAGGTCCGACCTTCGAGGAGTCCCTCGCGGCCCTCGAGGACAAGGTGGACGCACTGTCCCGCGGCGATCTGCCGCTCGACCGCGCGCTCGCGGTCTTCGAGGAAGGGCTCGCCTTGTACCGACGCTGCCACGCGATCCTCGCGGATTCCGAGCAGCGCGTGACGAAGCTCGTCGCCGCGGCGGAGGGGCTCTCCGAAGAACCGTTCCCCGTCGAGTGAGCGCCGTTCGTCAAAAGTTCGAGGGATTCTCGTCGGCCGACGCGTCGTCGATGATCCGCCATGGTCTCTTGTACCCGACGCCGCCTTTGGCCTTGCTGCGGCTCTCCCCTCGGGACTTGTAGTCTTCCTGGATTGCGATTGCTCGTTCCGGCAGGTTTGTGATCGATACGTCGGAGAGGTCCTTGCACATCGCGTACAGGGGGTCCTCCGTGTACCCGAACGGCGCGAGGAGCGTCTGGCCGGATCGGCACAGGAGCTTGATGTACTCCCACGCGTCCGGCGTCTCGTTTCCTTGGAGGAATTCCGCGACGCGGACCTTCCTCTCGGAGTCGCGGGCGCGGGCGTCCAGGAGGACATATCGGATCGACTCGCCCGGTTCGACGGAGAAGCCGCGTTTCTCCATCTGCTTCAGGGCCGCCGCGGTCGCCGTGAGGACGATGTACTCCGGGAGGGCGCGGGACACGCTCTTCGTGAGGATGAATTGGTGCACGGGGATCGCGCGGTCGAGGACGCACTTCGCCGTCCACCGCAGGATGTCGACGGCCTTCGGGATGCGCTCGCGGAACTCCGCTGCGGTTGACGCGCGACTGAGCTCGCCGAGCATCGCCTCCTGGCAGATGTTGATGAACTCCGGGGTGTCGTGCTTTCGTAGCTCGATGCCGCGAAGCTTGAACTCGTCGTCTTGGAAGAGGCCGTAGTAGCGGTTCAGTGCGCCGACGCCCGTCGTCTTGCACGGCAGGAACACGATCCACTTGTAGCGGCCCTCCAGTTCGATTGGGAGGCCGATCGATCCGGCGATGTGCTCGCGGACCTTCTCAATCGGATCCGCGTTCGGCTTAGGGCGCAGCCAGACGGAGTCGACGATGCCGTGAACGACCTCGTATCCGTGGGACTCCGCGATCTCCATCGTGCGGACGAGGATGTCCCGGGCGTACGCGTTGATCGCCTCGTGACATTCGATGCGGCCGAAGCGGGCATTTTTGTAACCTTGATAGCCGAATGATGTTACCAATGTCCACTTGAGAATGGTGTCCCGTCCCGTGTACACACCTTGGAGCGGCCCCGGTTCCTTCTTCATTTTCTTATAATATCGCCGTCGCTCAATCAG
>DASPXQ010000170.1:0-2831 GCA_035637195.1 Thermoplasmata archaeon
CGCATGCCGGGCGATCATCGTGCATCCCGACGACGCGCGCTTCGCGGGCCTCCATGGGAAGCGGGCTCGTGTGCCGCTCTACCGCCATGAGGTGCCGATCGTCCCGCACGCGATGGCGAAGCCGGAGTTCGGCAGCGGCGCCGCGATGATCTGCTCGTACGGCGACATGGTCGACCTCGCGCTGTTCCGCGAGCTGCGCCTCGAGCCGGTCAAGGCGATCGACGAGTCCGGCCGCATGACGCCGGCCGCCGGCTCGCTGAAGGGCCTGAAGGTCGAGGCCGCGCGCAAGAAGGCGATCGACGAACTCCGCGCCGCGGACTCGTTGGAGAAGGTCGAACCGATCCAGCACATGACCCCGATGTGCTCGCGCTCCCTGAACCCAATCGAGTTCATCTCCTCGGACGCGTGGTACATGAAGCAGCTCGAGTTCCGCGACGACCTGCGTCGCCTCGCGCACGAGATGGAGTTCCGGCCGACGCGTCACCGCCAGCTCCTCCTGGATTGGATGGACAGCCTGACGATCGACTGGCCGATCTCCCGACGGCGGTACTACCATACGGAGATCCCGGTGTGGTACTGCAAGAAATGCGGCGAGACGCTCGCGCCGCCTCCAGGCAAGTACTATCGTCCGTGGAAGGACCCTGCCCCGTTCGACAAATGCCCGAAGTGCGGCTCGACGTCGTTCGTCGGCGAGGACCGCGTCTTCGACACGTGGATGGACTCGAGCGTCTCGAACCTCTTCCTCACGCGCTACGGCAAGGACCCGGCCTTCTTCGCCGCGACGTTCCCCGTCTCCCTGCGGCCCCAAGGGCGCGAGATCGTCCGGACCTGGCTCTACTATACTACACTGAAATCTTGGGTCGTCCGGCGCTCGAAGCCGTTCCACCGGGTGTTCATCCACGGACTCGGCCTCGACGCCCGCGGACGCGCGATGCACCGGACCCTCGGCAACGTCATCGACCCGTGGCCTCTCATTCGGAAGTACGGAGCGGACGCGATCCGGGCGTTCGTCGCGGGCGAGACGAACCCGGGGGATGACTTCCGGATCTCGGAGCAGAAGATCGGCGGGGCCGCGAAGTTCGTCACGAAGCTTTGGAACGTCGCCCGGTTCATCGCCTCGTTCGAGGAGCCGGACGCCGGCAAGCTGCAGCCCACGGACGAGTGGATCCTCGCGGAGCTGAACCGGCTGATCGAAACGTCCCGCGGCGCGTACGAGGACCTGAACCTCTTCCTGCCGGCGAACCGCGGCCGAGACTTCCTCTGGAATCTCTTCGCCCCGCACTACGTCGAGATGGTGAAGGCCCGCGCCTACGAGGGCGACACGGGTGCGCGGTGGACGCTCCACGCGTGCCTCCGCGACCTGCTGCGGCTCCTCGCCCCGATCGTACCCTTCTCGACGGACCGGATCTGGCGCGCCGTGTACGGGGGCAGCATCCATGCGGAGCGCTTCCCGATGCCGCGGGACGGCATCCCGGCGTCGCGGGCCGACTTCACCCCCGGCCTCGTGGCGTTCAACGCGGAGGTCTGGAAGCAGAAACGAGACCGGGGGCTGAGCCTGAACGTCGAGTTGTCGGGAATCGAAGTGCCTCCGGCGCTGAAGCCGTTCGAGCGAGACTTGAAGAGAATGCACCGCTTCGCGTGACGCAAGTCATGTCGCGGGTGGATCCGGATCGGCTCGCGGGGATTCTGATCATGACGGGGGCGGCGATCGGCCTCGTCAGCACGACCGCGACCCTCTGGACCGTCTTCTCCGTCATGGGCTGGTTGGCGTTCCTGCTGGTCCTCGTCTTCGGGGTGTACGTGTTCCGGAAGCGCCCGGAGGCCCGCCTGCTCGCCGCCGCGACCCTCTGGTTCGCGCCCCTCGAAGCGGTTTCGAGTGCGTGGGTCATCTGGCTTGCGGGTTACATCAGCCTCGAAGGCGGTCGCGTTTGGGCTTCCGTCGCGCTCGTCGGGACGGCCCTCACCCTGGTCGGGGGGTTTCTCGGGTTGCTCCGAGGACCAACGTCGGCTCAGCCGGATTCCGGATTTGGCTTCGCGGGCAATGCGGCGCGACGAACCCGGTAGGTGTCGACGTACCACGCCATCGTCTCGCGGATCCGCTCCTCGAGCGGATGCGGCGTCCATCCGAGCTGCGTGCGCGCCTTCGTCGCGTCGACGACGATGTCGACCGCGGCGAGGTCCAAGGCCGCCCGGGACAGGAGCGGCGTGCGCCCCGCGAACCGGGCGTTCGCCTCCGAGAACCATGCGCCGAGCCGGGCGAGAGCCATCGGCACGCTCGCCTTCGGCGGCTCCACGCCGGCCGCCCCGGCCGCCATCCGGTAGAACTCGGCCACCGGGAGGACACGATCCCCGAGGAGGTACAGCTCGCCCGCCTTGCCTCGCGTCGCCGCGAGGACGTGGCCCTCGGCGATGTCCGCGGCGTGTGCCCACGTGTTCGTGCCGAATCCCTTCGGCAGCCGCGGGAGCCCACCGCGGGCGAGGAGGGCCAGGCTACGGCCGAGCTGACCCGTGTCGCCCGGTCCGAACACCGCGGCGGGCAAGACGATCGTCACGGGCAGCCCGGCATGCATCTCGTTCACGGCGAGCTGATGGGCCTGGACCTTCGAGCTGACGTAGGGATCGGGGAGCACCGTCTGCACGGGGGACGCCTCCGTGGCGGGATGGTCCTTCGACGCCGGCGCGAACACGCCCGCCGTGCTCGTGTAGACGACCCGCCCGACGTTCTCCGTGCGGGCCAGCGACAACACGTTGCCGGTCCCGGTCACGTTGACATCGAGCATGCGTCGCGCGTCCCGCACCCCGGTTTCATACCAGCCGGCCACGTGGAACAC
>DASPXQ010000171.1:0-5545 GCA_035637195.1 Thermoplasmata archaeon
AGGGAATCATCACCCGCATCGACGTCATCGAGTACTTGGCCGGCCGAGGGTAGCAAGGTCTTTACCCTCGGGGCGCGACTCCGCCCCCGGCGATCGAATGCGTTTTGCCACGAAAGCAATCCATGCGGGCCAAGAGCCGGATCCGCGGACCGGGGCGGTCACGCCGCCGATCTACGCGACGTCGACGTACTCGCGGAAAGGCCAGGACGCGTACGCGTATGCGCGTAGCGCCAACCCGACGCGGGACGCTCTGCAACAGAGTCTCACGGCGCTGGAGAACGGGAAGCACGCGCTGGCGTTCTCGAGCGGCATGGGTGCGATCACCACCGCCCTCACGCTCCTGAAGAAAGGCGATCACGTCCTCGTCACCGACGACTGCTATGGCGGAGTCTATCGAATCTTCACGCGGATCATGAGCCAGTACGGGATCGAGTCGACCTTCCTCGACCTCCGGGACCTCGTCGACGTGGAGGATGCGTTCCGACCGGAGACGCGGATCCTCTGGATGGAGTCTCCGACGAACCCGCTCATGAAGGTCGTCGACCTGAAGGAACTGGCCTTCATCGCGAAGGCGCACGAGGCCTTGAGCGTGTGCGACAGCACGTTCGCCTCCCCGGCCCTTCAAAATCCGCTCGCCCTCGGCGTCGACCTGGTCGTGCACAGCACGACGAAGTACCTCGGCGGTCACGCGGATCTCCTCGGAGGCGCGCTCGTCATGAACCGGGACGACCTCCACGAGAAACTGAAGTTCTCGCAGAACGCGCTCGGCGCCGTCCCCAGCGCGTTTGATTGCTGGCTCACGTTGCGCGGGATCAAGACGCTGCCGGTTCGGATGGAACGGCACTGCGACAACGCGGAGACGCTCTCCAGATTCCTGAATGACCACAAGGCGGTCGCGAAAGTGCACTACCCGGGCCTGCCCGACGACCCGGGCCACGGGATCGCGAAGAAGCAGATGCGACGGTTCGGCGGCATGCTGAGCTTCGAGCTGCGCGACTCGACCCGCTTGGTCGAACGCCTGAAACGGCTCGAGGTCATCCTCCTCGCGGAGAGCCTCGGCGGGGTCGAGTCCCTGATCGAGCATCCCGCCTCGATGACCCACACGAGCGTGCCGAAGGAGCAGCGGGAGAAGCAAGGCATCACAGACGGCCTCGTCCGGTTGTCCGTGGGCCTCGAGGACGCGCAGGACTTGACCGAGGACCTCGGCCGGGCTCTTGGCTAGAGGACGTCACCGGGCCCGTTGCGGCGTCCACGCCCGGTGGCGCGGCCAGACCGTCGTCGCGTCGACCGTCAGGCCGATGGCGACGAGGCCGTACCCCGCGAGCGCCGCCGCAGGGAGGATGCCCCGGCCGACGCCCCAGGACCGGACGAACGCCGTGGCCCCGGGATTCTGCAAGATCACCGCCGTCGTCGCGGCCGCGACGGCGAACAGGACGAGCGCCCCCGCGTCGATCAGGTAGCGGGAGCGAGGGTCGAGGTAGTTCGCGACGCGCCCGAACAGGATTGCGTGGAGTGCGAGGACGGGCACGAAAGTCCACGCGAGGTACGGGAACGCCGTCACGTACACCGCGATGAGCCACGCGTCGGTCGACGCGATCGCGTGATACTGCAGCGGGAGCACGACGACGGCGGCGAGGACCAACCCCAGGGTCAAGAGGAAGGCCCGCCACGCGACGGCCGCGTCGCCTTCCTTCGGGTCCCGGGAACGGAGGTGTCGCAGCCCGATCCAGAGGTCCGGCCACGCCGACACGTGCACGACCACCGCGACCCAGGCGAGGATCAGGTCCACGTACGTCGGCCCGAAGGAGGGCACGACGACGATCCAGCGGCCGACCGCGAACGAGGTCCAGAAGAGCGCCGCCCCGGTGCCGAGCAGGAGGGAGGCTCGCTGCAACTCTCGAGGCCATCCGGCGGTGCGCGAGGCACGCGGGTGGGGGAAGGAGCCCGCCATGTCCGGATCGAGGATGCGGCCGCGCGGACGATAATGCTTCCGTGCGGAATCGTCTCGGGTTGACAAATCAACGGCGTGCGACCGACGAAGTCGCGAACCTTAATACGCGCTTCCCAGATGCGCACCGCGTCATGGCCATCCGGGTGTACAACAGCCTCACTCGAAAGAAAGAGCCGTTCGCCCCACTCCATGGCAACCGAGTCTCGATGTTCGTCTGCGGCCTGACGCCGCAGGACGAGACCCACATGGGCCACGCGAAGACCTACGTTGCGTTCGATGTCGTCGCGCGATACCTGCGCCACAAGGGCTTCCACGTGTTCTACCTGCAGAACGTGACGGACATCGAGGACCGCATCATCGAGAAGATGAAGTCGACCGGCCGGACGTGGAGCGACATCGTCGGGCAGTACTTCGCGGAGTACCTCGGCGTCATGGCGCGACTGCAGTGCACGTCCGTCGACGTGTACGCGTTCGCAACGGACTACATCGACGAGATCGTCGAGCAGATCGAGGGGCTGATCACGAAGGGGCACGCATACCGTGCGGAAGACGGGAGCGTATACTTCGACACGACGACATTCTCGGGCTGGGGCAAGCTGAGCGGGCAGAAGGTCGAGGAACTCCGCCCGGGGGCCCGCGTCGCAATCGAGGAGCGGAAACGACATCCGGCGGATTTCGTCCTCTGGAGGGCGCAGAAGCCCGGGGAACCGGCGTGGGACAGCCCGTGGGGCAAGGGCCGACCCGGGTGGCACATCGAGGACACCGCGATCACGATCCGTCACTTCGGACCGCAGTATGACCTCCACGGCGGCGCGACGGAACTCCTCTTCCCGCACCACGAGGCCGAGATCGCCCAGGCGGAGTCGTACACTGGCGTGACCCCGTTCGTGAAGGTCTGGATGCACGGCGGCATGGTCCTCGTGAAAGGGGAGGAGATGCACAAGTCCCTCGGAAACTACTGGCCCGTGACGGCGGCCTTGAAGCTGTACGAGCCGGGCGTGATCCGGTTCTTCCTCGTCAACGTCCAGTATCGAGGCCCCATCGACTTCACCCCGGACCTGCTCGACGAAGCGAAGCGTTCCTACGAGCGGCTCCGCGAGACCGTCCGGACCGTGGACGCGGAGCAACGGCGAGCGCCGGAATCGGGCAAAGCCGACCGCGAGCTCCGCGCCGCGACGAAGAAGGCCCTCGCGGACTTCGACGCGGCGATGTCGGACGACTTCAACACACGCGAGGCGATCGCGGTCTTGTTCGACTTCGCCCGCGCGGCGAACAAGGCAATCGAAACGGGGGCCGGACGAGGGGCGCTCGACGAGACCGCGGCGGCCTTCCGGACCGTCGGCGACATCCTCGGGCTGTTCCTCACGCCCACTGCCGGTTCGGAGCTCGTGGACGGGCTCATGGAAGTGATCGTGGCCCTCCGCGAGGACGCGCGGAAGCGAAAGGACTTCGCCACGGCTGACCGGATTCGGGAGGCGCTGGGGGCCCTCGGCATCGTACTCGAGGACACCCGCGACGGGGTCCGTTGGAAGCGCAAATAGGGGCCGGCCCGGAGGCCGTTCCTCGGCCCCGCCATCCGATGTTCTCACGGACGAGAATGGGGCGTCGAAAACGACCGTGCTATCCTATATAAAGAACCCATCCCGAAAATGACCTCACCGCCGAGGCCTGTTTTCTCCATAGAAACCGAGGTCCGAACGTTTATAAGATGGCGTCGCATACTCCGGACATCCTCCGGATGGGATGCGAGAGGCCATCGAAACGAGGGTCTGGAAGGTTGCGAATTAGATGGTAGAAGAGGCTGCCTACGACGCCCGGCAAATCCAGGTTCTCGAGGGCTTGCAGGCGGTCCGAAAACGCCCCGCGATGTACGTCGGGAGCGTCGACGCGCGCGGCCTCCACCACCTCGTCCACGAGGTCGTCGACAACTCGATCGACGAGGCGATGGCGGGCTTCTGCAAGAACATCCAGGTCACGCTCAACGCGGACGGATCCGTGACCGTCGCGGACGACGGACGCGGCATCCCGGTGGACATCCATCCGAAATACGGCGTGCCCGGCGTCGAGCTCGTCCTGTCGCGGATGCACAGCGGTGGGAAGTTCGAACGAAAGATGTACCGCGTGTCCGGCGGCTTGCACGGCGTCGGCTTGTCCGTCGTAAATGGCCTGAGCGAAAGGCTCGAGGTCCGCGTGCGGCGCGACGCCAAGGAGTATCGGATGCGGTTCGCCCGGGGGCAGAAAGCGTCGAACCTCGAGGTCGTCGGCCCGGCGGAGGGCACCGGCACGATCATCACGTTCCGTCCGGACCCCGAGGTCTTCGAGACCATCGAGTTCGACTACGACACCCTCGCGAAGCGCCTCCGCGAGCTCGCGTTCCTGAACGCGGGGTTGCGGATCATCATCGTCGACAAAGTCCACGGCCGCGGGGACGTCTTCCAGTATAACGGCGGGATCGCGGAGTACGTGAAGTGGATCAACCGGGCGAAGAACCCGCTCCACCCGGATCCGATCCGATTCGCGAAGGAGTCGGACGGCACGCATGTCGAGGTCGCGATGCAGTACCACGACGGCTACAACGAGTCGATCTTCACGTTCGTCAACAACATCGATACCGTCGAGGGCGGGACCCATCTGGTCGGGTTCAAGGCGGGCCTCGCGCGGACGTTCATCAAGTACGCGAAGGACAACAAGTTCCTCAAGCAAGGCGAGAGCCTCGAAGGCGACGACGTCCGAGAGGGCCTGACCGCGATCTTGAACCTCAAGATGCCCGAGCCGCAGTTCGAAGGGCAGACGAAGATGAAACTCGGGAACTCCGACGTGAAGGGGATCGTCGAATCGATCGTCTACGAGAAGTTGGGCGAATTCTTCATGGAGACCCCGAAGGTCGCGGAGATCTGCATCGGAAAGGCCGTCTTGGCGGCGCAGGCGCGAGAGGCCGCCCGGAAGGCGCGGGAGCTCACGCGACGGAAAGGGCTCCTGGAAGGGTTCAACCTCCCTGGCAAGCTCGCGGACTGCCAAGAGCGGGACCCGGCGAAGTCGGAACTTTTTATCGTGGAAGGGCCAAGTGCGGGCGGGAGTGCGAAACAGGGCCGGAGGCGGGAATTCCAAGCAATCTTGCCGTTGCGGGGGAAAATCCTGAACGTCGAGAAGGCCCGACTCGACCAAATGCTGAAGAACGAGGAGATCCGGACGCTCATCACCGCCATCGGCGCCGGGATCGGCGACGAGTTCAACCTCGCGAAGGTCCGCTACCACAAGATCATCACAATGGCCGATGCCGACGTCGACGGGCAGCACATCACGACCCTGCTCCTCACCCTCTTCTTCCGCTACATGCGGCCCATGATCGACGCCGGATACGTGTACATCGCGCAGCCGCCGCTGTACAAAATCCGCAAGGGCAAGGATACATTCTACGCGTACACGGAGAGGCAGCGGGAGGAGATCGCGCGTCAAGTCGGGGACAAGGGCGTCACGTACCAGCGGTACAAAGGCCTCGGAGAGATGAACGCCGACGAGCTGTGGGAGACGACCATGGACCCCGCGCGGCGCCTCTTGAAACAGGTCACGATCGACGACGCCTTGGCCGCGGAC
>DASPXQ010000172.1:0-15714 GCA_035637195.1 Thermoplasmata archaeon
CCCTTCCGGATGTGCCAAGACACGAGGCCCTCGCAATTGCCGGTCGTCGGCAGCGCGTCGAAATTGCACGGGCATCCCCATGCGCAGTTGCAACTCTGGATGTACTCCGCCTCAAAATTCCATTTCGTTGGCATCGACCGAGCCCCCTGCCCCGATGGGGCATCCGGTCGCCGCTACTTAACCGTTCTCCGGGGACCGCGGGATTCGCGGTCCGGTCCGCACGTTCTTAGTGTCACGGTCGCTACCGGCGGCGGCATGGAGGAGGCGACGCAGGTCGGGGCGCCGGCGCTATTGCGGCGCATGACGGCTCCGATTGCGGTTGCGGTGGCCCTCGTCGTCGCCGCGGCGTGGTACGTGACATGGACATCTGCGGACTTCTTGATGGCCCTGACGGCCCCCTCGAGGATTGCTTCGACTGACCTCGTCCTGTTCTTCGCCCTCCTGCTCGTCATGATGGTCGCGATGATGTCGCCCTCGGCCATGCCGATGATCCTGGCGTTCCACGGGATGACGCGGCTCGAGGAGGGTCGGCCGACGAAGCCCGCGGACAATGCAGCGACCGCCCTCTTTGTCCTTCCCTACTTCCTCACATGGGGCGCGTTCGGCGTCGCCGCGTTGCTCGCGGTGATTGCCCTCGGCGTCATGGGATCGATGACGAACGTCCTGGCCATCGCTTCCTCCGCAACGCTGGTCGCAGCGGGCCTCTGGCAGGTCACGCGGACGAAAGAGGTCTGCCTCACGCACTGCACGTCCCCGATGTCGTTCGTGATGCACCATTGGCGGTCCGGCCGGCTTGGCGCGATCCGCATGGGCTTCCGTCACTCGATGTACTGCATCGGATGTTGCTGGCTGTTCATGCTCGTGCTCTTCGTCTCCGGGTCGATGAGCCTCCTGTGGATGGGCGGTATCTCCGTCGTGATCTTCGCGGAGAAGTTGGGCGTCCGCACGCTCTTGTTCTCGCGGATCATCGGCGTCCTTCTCTTGGCCCTCGGAGGGATCGTGGCGTTCGGAGCAATCGTGTCGCCGTGAGACCGGAACCGGGGTTTGTAGCCGACCGTTCGCGTCCCCCTCTCGGAGAACCTACGAAGTGACGAGCGATGCCGGTGCGTCACTCGGCCGGTGACGGAATCTCCACGAGGGCTCGAACCGGTGAGAAGAAGACCCACGGGATGGCTGATAACCCGCCGACCGCCGCGAGGACGATGGCCGGGTACAAGCCTACGACTTCCCCCAGCGCGCCGCCAAGGAGGCTCCCGACGGGAAGTGTCCCCCAGACAAGAAAACGCATCGAGGCGTTGAGCCGGCCTTGAAGGCGAACGGGGACGAGGGCTTGGCGGAGGCTCACCTGGTTGATATTGTACCAAAGGGTACCGATGGACCCCCCAAATGCCATCGCCGTAAGGAGGGCGAATCCCAGTTCGGGCGTGGCGAAGACGATGCCGAATGCGCTCGCGGCTCCCACCGAGATTCCCGCGAGGATTGCCTGACCGATCCCAATCCGCTGAGCGAGTCGATTCGCGGTGACAGCGCCTAGGATGCCACCGATGCTGCCGAGGCCGCCGATGATTCCGATGCCCACCGCGTCCAACCCGAGGTTTCGGACCGCATACAGAACGTAGAGGGCGAATAGTGCACCCGAGAACAGGTTAGCGGTCCCCGTGCAACCGGCGATGGACCAGAGCCGACGGTCGCGGAAGATGACGCGAAGGCCTTCGCGGATTTCCGCCCTCACGGACCGTCGTTCCGAGAGAGCGGGGACGGCCTCGGGTTTTCGAATGCGAGCCATGAGGCCGGCAGAGAAGAAAAAAGATACCCCGTCGAGGGCCATCGCAGCGGCGTAACCCAATCCGCGAACCATGAAGCCTGCGAGGACCGGTCCGGCAACCTGTGCCGTCGTGTTGCTCGCCTCGAGCTTGCTGTTCCCTTCTACGATTTGGTCACGGGGAACGAGCGCAGGGAGGTAGGCTTGGTAGGAGACGTCGAAGAACACCGTGAGGACCCCAGTTGCGAACCCAAGGACATACAGGTACTCCATGCGGACGAAGCCGAGGATTACGAGACCGGCGATTCCAGCGACAATCAGACCCCGGCCAAGATCTCCGGCAATCAGGATCGGCCGCCGTCGATGACGATCGACCCATACGCCTACGAAGAGGCCAATCAGAAGGAAGGGCAGCGTGCCCAACGCGGCGAGCACCCCCATCTGGCCAGGCGTGGCGGTGAGCGAGATCACCGCGAGGAGTTGTAGCGCGAGGCCGGTGAACTGGTTCCCGAATTGGGAGACACTCTGCCCGATCCATAGCCTGAGAAAGTCGGGGTGGTGCCAGAGGGTAGGCGCTGGGGCCATCTGAGCCGGCGGCATGGGCCGCGCGGATAAGTAGCTTCGCCCGGCATGTGTATGGACGGCCCTTCCCCCGCGTTTGCCGCTCCTGCCGATAGGGTTAAGTGCCGGTAGTGTCTACATACCGTAGACACATGCTCGCCAAGGTACGACGCTGGGGCAATGGCCTGGCGCTGCGAGTCCACAAGAACGATCTCGAGTCGGCAGGAATCGCGGAAGGAGACACGGTGCAGATCGAAGTAACGCGACCGCCTGGCCGCGGCATTGACTTGGGGAGCCTTCCGACCTTCGAGGACGAAGATCCGCGGGCGAGCCAACGACACGACCGATACCTCTATGGGTGACGGCGTGCAAGTCGCGGATACCAGCTTCCTTTATGCCCTCTTCTCGAAGTCCGACGTGTTTCACGAGAGGGCCCGCAAAGCGGCCACATCGGCCGACTCGCTCCTCATTCCGAGCGAGATTTTTTCGGAGACGGTCTCGCTGATTCAGTATCGGAGAGGTTTCGTCGCGGCACGGGACGCGGGCGCCTGGATGCGGTCCCAGAAACGGATCCAGATCCTGGCCGCGTCCGGGTCTCTTCTCGATCGGAGCTGGGGCATATTCCGGGCGGCACGTGGGCGGCTCAGCTACCCCGACGCGCTCGTCCTCGGGTGGTGCCGAGAGCGCCGCGCAAAGCCGCTCGCGTTCGATTCAACGATTCTTCGGCGCGCGAAGTAGGTCCGATCGCATGTCGTCAACATTCATAACCCGAAGTCGCTATCCGTGAACAGAGCGCATGGTGAAGATTTTCCTCGACACCGCCAACATCGACGAGATCCGCGAAGCGGCCTCGTGGGGCGTCCTCGACGGCGTCACGACGAACCCCACGCTCGTCGCGAAGACGGGCCGCAAATGGTCCGAGGTGATCCAGGACATCCTCGCCCTCGTCGACGGCCCGATCAGCCTCGAGGTCACGACGACCCAGGCGGACGAGATGATCAAGCAGGGTCGTCAGCTCGCGAAGCTCCACGAGAACGTCGTCGTGAAGATCCAGATGACGACGGAGGGCCTGAAGGCGATCAAGGCGCTGTCGTCGGAAGGCGTGAAGATCAACACGACCCTGATCTTCAGCGCGAACCAGGCGATCCTCGCCGCGAAGGCGGGCGCGAAGTACGTCAGCCCGTTCATCGGCCGGCTCGACGACATGGGCCAGGACGGGATGCAGGTCATCCGCGAGATCGTCCCGATCTTCCGGAACTACGAATGGGAGTGCGAGGTCCTCGTCGCCTCGATCCGCCATCCGCTCCACGTCATCGAGGCCGCGAAGCTCGGCGCGGACATCGTCACGTTGCCCTTCGACGTCCTCAAGAAGATGACGCAGCACGCCCTCACCGACGTCGGGCTGAAGCGGTTTCTGGACGACTGGCAAAAGGTCCCGAAATAGACGGCGTTCCGCTTTGCGCAAGCCTCATTATGGTATCGGCCATCGGGTCACCGTGAAGCTCCCGAGCCTCCGGACGCTCGGCGTGGTCGGATTCCTGGCGCTCGCGGCCGTCGCGACGGCCCTCGGATGTCCATTCTTCCGAAACCCGGGAAACTTCGCGAGCACGGGCGGCCTGATCGGGTACGTCCGCTACGTCGTCGACATCCACCGAACGCGCTGACCCTCCTCGGATGGCGTCGCGCGGACGGTTAGGGTCCTCCCGAACCGGGGGCATTCCTTGAAGAGGTCCGGGGCCGATGGCACGGGCCGGATGGACCCGGGCGCGCCGAAGATCACCCTCGACCAGGAGAGCTTCAAGGCGCTCGCCTCGGACGTGCGCGTCGGCATCCTCAAACGCCTTGACGTGCGGCGCGAGACCGTCACGGACCTGAGCAACCTCCTCGAACTGAGCAAGCCGACACTCCTCGAGCACCTCGAGAAGTTGCAGACCGCGGGCCTCGTGAAGCGCATCGATGAGGGCCGCAAGTGGATCTACTACGAGCTGTCGGACAAGGGCCGTAAGATCTTGCATCCGGAGCGCGTCGCGATCACCCTGGCTTTGTCCGCCGCGGTCGTGCTCGCCACGATCGGCGCGCTGTACGTCGTGTTCTCCGCGTCGGTCTTCGGGTCCTACGGCCTTTTGCGCAATGAGACCGCCACTCCGGCGGCCTCTCAGACGGCCCTCGGGGGCGTCGGCCTTGTGATCCTGCCGTTCGTCCTCTCGGCGTTCTGCGGCCTGCTCGCGCTCGGCCTCCGCGTCTACGGCGGGCGTCGGAGGGAGCGGTTCTTCGAGCGGCTCGGCATCACCTAGCCGCCTCGGGGTCGAGGCCGAATCGACCGGACTCCGGGAAACCGTTATGAGCGGTGACCGCCTTCGCAGCGACGTGCCTTGGCTCCGGCGGGGGAGGCCCGCATGGGCGGTCCCCGTACTCCTGTTCCTCGCCGTCCTGATCGTCGCCGCGCTCGCGTTCAACCTCGCGAATTTGGAAACGGGGGAGGAGTCGGCGCCGACCGCGGGAGGCACGGCGCCCGGGTCCGTTTTCCCGTTCGATCCGTTGGTCGTCGACATCCTCCTCGTCGCGTTCGTCAGCGCCTTCATCGTGACCGCGATCTACATGATTCTCACGAACCGGGTTCGCCGCAAGGATCTCGTCAAGAAGCGGTCCTGGTGGGACGTTCTCTCATCGATCCTCGCCGTCGTGATGGTCCTCGTGCTCTTGTTCGCATGGCCCCGGCTCGTCCACACCCTCCAGACGACGAACAACACGGCGGACACGACGACCACGACGACGGACTCCGGCAGCGTGACCGCGTGGCCCGCCTCCGTCGGCGCGCCGCTCGGACTCTTCCTTGCGGTCAGCGTCCTCGTCACGATCCTGGCGCTCACGTACCTCCTGCGGCGTCCGGGGAGCGCGTACGAAGGAGACCGAGACGACGAACCGGGAGGACCGGACGTCCGACGGAAAGCGACCGCCGCCGTGCAAACCGCGATCCAGGAACTCGAGCTCGGCGGGGACGTGCGTCAGGTCATCCTCGCGTGCTTCGAGCGATTCTGTCGTCTCCTGGGGGCGCGGGGCATCACGGAGCAGGTCGCCCTCACACCGCGGGAACTCGAGCGGCTCGCGATCGTCCGACTCCGGGTGTCGCCAGACGCCTCCGACACACTGACGTCCCTGTTCGAGGAGGCGCGCTACAGCGAGCACGCGCTCGGCGAGGCGGACCGAGTGCGGGCGATCGACAGCCTCGCAGGGATCCGGGCGGCGTTGGGGGCGTGACGTGTTCCGGCGGCCGTTCCCCGTGACGACGGACCACCCTCGGCTCGCGCCGATGGGGCAGGCCCGGAACGCGCTCTGGTCCGTGACGACCGTCCTCGTCGCGTTGGCGCTCCTCCTTGGGATCCTCTTCTACCTCGCGCAGTTCAGCGGCTCGGTCCAGTGGTTCCTGGGCGTCGGGTTCCTCACCGCGTTCGCGGCCCTCGCGTGGGCTCTCATCCTCCGACGGAGCGCCGACCCCGCTCCGCTCGTTGGGCCGGCGACCGAGGGAGCGTACCGGGACGGCGACCTCGCGATCCTGGCGGCGGCGACCCGCCGTGCCAGCCGCGGCCTCGCATACAGCCAGGTCCTCGTCGCGTCCCGCGCACGGAACGCGTTCCTCGAAAAGGCAAGGCTCGCGACGGGCTTGTCGCCGGAGTCGATGCGGGCGGTGCAACGAGATCCGGCGGCGTTGCGGCGGATGTTCCGCGACGGCGTGATCGAGGACTTCGTGCACCTGGACGTCGGCGACCCGGAGGCGCCGGACCGCTGGGTCGTCGAGGCGCGGGAGCGCGGCGGCTTCGCGCGGAAATTCGAGGACGTCCTGAAGCGCATGGAGGCGTGGAAGTGAAGGTCGCCTCCGTCGCGGAGATCGGATCCTCGCTCCTCGATGCGGTCGAGACGGTCATCGTCGGGAAGCGCGGGGTGCTCGAGCGGGTCCTCTGGGCGCTCCTCGGCGACGGACACCTGCTCATCGAGGACGTGCCGGGGCTCGCGAAGACGCTCATCGCGAAGTCCTTCGCGGCGGGCCTCGGGCTCTCGTTCCGTCGCGTGCAATTCACACCGGACCTCCTGCCCGCGGACATCACGGGCACGTACGTCTTCGAGCGCAAGACGGGGGAGTTCGTCCTGCGCCGCGGGCCCCTGTTCACGAACGTCCTCCTTGCGGACGAGATCAACCGCGCACCGCCGAAGACGCAATCCGCGCTCCTCGAGGCGATGCAGGAGCGGCAGGCGACCCTGGAGGGCGAGACGTTCCGCCTCGACCGCCCGTTCTTCGTCATGGCGACGCAGAACCCGATCGAGCACGAAGGCACGTACCCCCTCCCGGAGGCGCAGGTGGACCGGTTCCTCCTCAAAATTGACGTCGGCTATCCGACGCGGGAGCAGGAGATCGAGATCTTGCAGCGTCGACGCACGCGGCGATCCGACGATGCCACGATTGAACCCGTCACGACGCCGGACGAGGTGCTCTCGCTCCAAGCGGCCCTCGAGGACGTCCACGTGGACGCGGCGGTCGAGGGATACATCGTCGACGTCGTCACGAGGACGCGGCAACACAACCAGGTCGAGATCGGCGCGAGCCCGCGCGGTTCCCTCGCGCTCCTGAAGGTCTCGCGGGCCCGAGCGGCCCTCGCCGGACGGGACTTCGTGACGCCGGACGACGTGAAGGCCGTCGCGCTCCCGGCCCTCGCCCACCGCCTCATCCTCAAACCGGATCCGTGGATTCGCGGCGTCCGCACGTCGAGCGTGATCTCGGACGTCCTCGGCCAAGTCCCCGTCCCCAAGGTGCCGTGAGATGCGTACCTCGCTGTCAAGCGGTCTCGCGGCGACGTCCCTCGCGTTCCTCGTCCTCGGCCTCGCGTTGCGAAGTTGGCAGACCGTCCTCCTTTCCCTGCCGCCGGTGATTTTCCTCGCGCTCGGATCGCTGTTCCCGCCGCTCACGCCGCACGTCCTCGCGGTCCGGTCCCTGTCCCGGGACCGCGTGCAGGCGGGATGGGATGTCCAGATCGAACTCGTCGTCCGCAACGACGGTCCGGCCCTGGACCTCGTAGAAATCGTGGACGTCCTCCCTCGGGAGCTCGCGGTGGTCCGCGGAACGAACCACGCGGTCGTGTCGTTCGAGAAGGGCGGCGAGGTCCCTTTGTCGTACACCGTGCGGTCCGCGGTCAAGGGCGACTTCCACCTCGGGCCGGTCCGCGCGCGGTCGCTCGACCCGCTCGCCCTGGGCGCGGAAGATGCGGTCGTGCGCGTCGACTCGCGGCTCGTCGTCGCACCCGCCATGGAGGACCTCCGGCGCGTCCTCCTCCAGCCCCGCCGCACGCGGCCGTGGTTCGGCCAGGTGCCCTCCCGCCGAATCGGCGTCGGGACGGACTTCTGGGGGATCCGGGAATACGTGCCCGGGGACGACGTGCGCCGGATCAACTGGAAAGCGTCCGCCCGGTTCGACCGTCTGTACTCGAATGAGTATGAGGGAGAGCGCTCGGGCGACGTCGTGATCGTCGTGGACGCCCGGACCGAATCGTTCATCGGGACGGAGGAGGACAACCCGATCGAGCACGGCGTACGGGCGGCCCTCGCGATCGCGGAGCATGTCCTCGCATCGAAGAACCGCGTCGGTCTGATCGTGCAGCGCGAGGTCCTCGACTGGGTTCCGCCGGCGTTCGGGCGGAAACAGCTCTACCGGATCCTGGATCACCTGACGCGCGTGCGGCCGGGCGGCGAATGGCCCTTCGCGCACGTCGCATGGGTCCTCTCCCGGTTCTTCCCTCGCGACTGCCTCGTCGTCCTCATCTCGCCCTTGCAGGACCCCGCCACCCTGGCGGGGATCATCGCGCTCGCCTCGCGGGGCACGGACTTCGCGATTGTCTCCCCCTCGCCTCTCGCAATCGAATGGCGGCTCGCGGAGAAAGGGCCCGAGCATGCGGTGGCCTACCGGATCCTGCGGATGGAGCGAGCGAACCTGATCGCGCAACTTTCGCGTATCGCTCAGGTCGTCGATTGGGACCCGACGACGCCGCTCGCCCTCGCCATGCGGAGGATGGGCCAACGCCCGCGGCCCGCCTGATCCCAAGTGCGCTGCGAGCCGCGCCGATCGCGGCCCTCGGTGTGCTCGTGTTCTGGATCGGCTCGGACCTCTACTCCGTGGCGGACGTTCGGAGCGCGAGATTGCTGTTCGGACTCCTCATCGTGGGCCTGATCTTCCTGGTCCTTGCGACGAGGCTGCCTCGGATGTGGCTCCGCCCAATCGGGCTCGCGACTCTCGTCGCCGTCTACGTGATCGCCCACGCGATGTCCCTTGGAGTCCAGGTGCTCCCGGGCCTCGTGTTCGTGGTCCTCCTCATCGGCCACGAAGAGCTCCGAATCCTGGCGGAACGGTTCGCGCGACTCTATGACGTCGCCCTCACGCGGACGGAGCGGGGCCGCATTCGCCGCGCCCTCGGGCGCGCCGTATTCCGGCTCGGCGTCGCGGCCGTCCTTGCGGTCGTCGTGCCGGTGATCGCGGCGAACCTCGCGGTGGCCGGAGTCGTGACGCTGACGACAATTCCGACCGCGATCCTCCTGGCCGGTGCGCTCGTGGGCGTGATCGCGATGCTCGCGATTCTCCCGAGTTCGCGGCAGAGGACGGCGTGATGCTAGGAAACCGGAAGTCGGGACGCTGGGAAGTCTGACAGTTAGGAAGTCTGACAGTTAGCTACACGTCTACAAGGGGAAAGGATAATTAGGCCTCGGACGGTGGCGACGGCCGCTGCCCCGGTGGTCTAGCGGTCTATGATCCCGGCCTGTCGAGCCGGGTGCTCGGGTTCGAATCCCGACCGGGGCGTTTTACTCAGGTGCGATGGTGGGATTGACTCGCCGGAGCTTCCGATGGAGGTCGCGTTTCCTTACGTCTCCGAAGACGAAGTCCTTCTCATGTCGCGAGGAAGGCCCGTGTGTCCTGAGACCGGCAGATTAATCGTACGGAAGGGCCCTTGGATTGTCCGAGAGCTGATGTCCAGGAGCGTGCGTCGTTGGAAGGGCTTTGTGCGGGAAACAAGCCTGCGTAGTCCTCTCTTTCGCCTCGGTTTCCCGCTGTTTGTTTCCGGGGCGATCTACGGTCTCCTCGCATATATCAACTGGAGTTTCCTGACCTCAGCCTACGCCACCCAATGTACGGGCAGTGTGCCATCGTCCGGCTGTGGCTCAATCGCTTACAGCGCAGCCGCATGGGCCGCGATCCTGGCTGCAAGCGCGGTCGCGATGATTATTGGGCTCATACTATGCCGACTCGGACTCAGCGCACTTCGAGACGCGCCGACGCGCTCATATTCGTCGTGAAGTGTACGAGACTTTCTTCCGAGCCGTCCCACCTCTCGCGCTGAGGGAGGCATTCCTCAACCCGGTGAAGGCGAACTGAGGCAAAGGAGCCTGTGTGACCACCTCCCCACATGATAACGCCCCCCGACCGGGGCGTCTTACCCGTTACTTCTTGGCTTTCCCTTTCTCGCATCTTCACGGATCTTCTGTTTTGCGAGGTCCGGGTTCTGAATGTACAAGATGATCGCGTTGGCGTGACCATGTCCAAGCCCGCAGTCCGCCTTGAGCCACGCAAGAAGCTCGGCGTGTTTTGCAAGGCCCTTCTCTTTCGCCATTGCTTGGAAGTATTCCGGGTCCTTGCCGGTCTTGGCTCTGATGTTGTCGATGTATGCCTTGTACGTCATGGGTTTCGCCTAACCCATCTGGGAAGATGATTTGAATCCTTACTGTTTTTTTTTGAACGGAATCGGGGCGCCATTCTAAGAATTCGCTTGACCGAGTTGTGCGACCAACCATGGGAGAAGTTTGGGCTAGAGAGAAGGTTTCAAAGGCGTGGTTCGAGGCTATACATAGACCCACTTGTCAGCAAACGTCATCAGATACGTGATTGGCTGACCCGTGTTCACATATCGAATGACCAAGGTAGGTCCGAAGACCGTGTTCGTCGTCCGATTCGAAATGTTCGCCCCAGGCGGAATCACGCCGTGCAACACGAGCGTCTGCCCATCCTCGATGAGCGCGAACGGGCCGCTCGCCCATCCGGAGAGAGACAGATTGTATTCCGCAACGGGGGATGGCGAGGCCGAGAACGATCGGAGCGTCGTACCCGCGGGGACGGCGTATGCCGTGAGGCCCGCGGACGTGCTGTTCATCAGCTCGAAACTCAGGTCCCCCCAAGCAATTGGCCCGGGGCGTTCCCACGCCGGGATGACAATCACGCCCATGGAAAATGTCCAACCCGTGCTTTCATTGCCGGAGATTGTTGGGACGACGAACTCGATGGGCGGCCCCGATACAGGAGGTAAGGACCTCCCCGCCGGCTGGGGCAGGGAACTGAAAATGATGGCAAGAGCTAGTACTTCCGCAATTACAGCGAGGCCGATGCCGACTATCCAAGGCTTCGAAATCTGGGACTGAGGGAACCAATCCGGGGCCGACAATGCCTTCGCACCACGCGTCAGGTTAGACCCATCGACGTGTACCGCCTTAACTCTGACGTGTGCAGGTGCGAGTTGAAGCCCTCCTTCGCAGGGAGAACCGGACCCGGGATCGCGCTTGTCCTTCGCGGCCGATTTCACGTGATTCCGTCTCCGCGTTCCGAGGAACCCTTAACGCGTTCCGGGCGGTCCTCCCGAAGAGGCGTCGACATGCAATCCCCTCCTTCCTCACCACCGGAGTGCCCGTACTGCAAATCTCCGATCCAGCCCGGCTACCTCGGCGTCCCCACCTACCAAGCCCTCGGGACCGCCCGCTGGTTCGATCCCCGCACGGACCCGCTCATGGTGGGCCTCCCGCCCGGGCTCAGTGGCGGAGATGTGGTGGCCTCTGGAGGCCCCGGTGGCGTCGTTGTGTACGGATACCGGTGCACGAACTGTCGGACGATCATCTTGCGCTACTGAGTCCGCCCTCCCCTGGAACTTTGTGGCGGCTTCGTCTCCGCCTCGGATTTGGTGCGGCCGATGAGCTCGATCCAGATGCCATCCGGATCACTTACAAATGCGAACGCGTATCGCTCTTCTCGGAACGGAGCGACCTCGGGACGCGCACCGTTTGCGACGAGCTCTCGGAACTCGCTGTGGACATCGGTGACGTGGAAGGCCAAGTGGTCGAGTTCCTCGCCTTTTCGATACGGAGCGAAGAACTTGCTGTTCGTGGGATACCAGTTCAGCTCCAATCGCTGAGGCGAACCCGGGTTTCGCAATTCAACCCACACGCCGCCGTGGCTCATCTTCCCCCGCCGGGTGACTCTCATGCCCATCAGCTTGCGGTAGAACTGAAGGGAACGTTCGAGGTCTCGCACCCGGATTCCCGTGTAGAAGTATTTCATGAGGATCCTCGCCCGAAACGGTCTATGAACGTGCTTAAGCGTGCTGGCGGTGCGTCAGTCCGAGCGCTATGACCGACATTGGCTGTGACGAATTGTTTGGGTGATCCCTTTGGCCGTGAGGCCTCCTGACGCGTGTCCCGACGCCAAGCTATTTAGCCGACAGCCACTTGGGGAAACGCCATGTCGGAAGCCGCCACGTCCCGGCCTGACGGCAAGAGGAAAGCCGCGACATCGCGTGGATCGAAGGACTCCCTCATCGACGTCCGTCACCTCGTCAAGGTGTACGGGGGCCGTGGCCAGGAGGAGATCAAGGCCGTCAACGACGTCAGCTTCTCCGTCGGCGAGGGCGAGTTCTTCGGTTTCCTCGGGCCCAACGGGGCCGGAAAGACGACGGTCATCCGGATCATCACGACGCTCCTCGCGAAGACGAGCGGCTCCGTTCGTGTGGCGGGCCTCGATGTCGAGCGGGATGGAGCAGACATCCGACGCCTGATCGGCTACACGGGCCAATCGATCGGCGTCGATGGCGATCTGACCGGGCGCGAGAACCTCTGGCTCATCGGCCGGCTCTACCACATGCCCAACTCGCTCGTCGAGCAGCGCGTCGAGGAGCTTCTCG
Source organism: Thermoplasmata archaeon (assembly GCA_035637195.1). Taxonomy (GTDB): domain Archaea; phylum Thermoplasmatota; class Thermoplasmata; order RBG-16-68-12; family RBG-16-68-12; genus RBG-16-68-12. The sequence continues at coordinate 12,301 of DASPXQ010000172.1, forward strand.
AGGTCTTGCAGTTGAAAGATGCCGCGGACCGCCGTGCCTACACGTACTCGGGCGGGATGCGGCGGCGGCTGGACTTGGGCGCGGGGCTCGTGCATCACCCTCGGATCCTGTTCCTGGACGAACCCACGACCGGCCTCGACCCGCAGACGCGCGCCGCGGTGTGGGAGTATCTGCGCCGGCTCCACCGGGAGGAGAACATGACGATCTTCCTCACGACCCAGTACATGGAAGAAGCGGATCAGCTGTGCCAGCGCATCGCGATCATCGATCAAGGTAAGATCGTCGCCGAGGGCAGTCCCACGGAGCTGAAGGCCGCGATCGGTGCGGACATCATTACGGTCCGCATCACGAGAGATGAGGCGTTCGAGCAGAGCCGGGATCGGGCGCTCGCGATCGCGAGGCAGGTCCCCGGTGTGAGCCGCGCCACGATCTTCGACGAAGGCGTGGCCGCATACACGGCCGACGGCGGCGGGACGCTCCTGGAAGTCCTGCGGCGATTGGATGCGGACAACGTCCCCGTCCATCAGGTCGCGCTCGCGCACCCCACGCTCGACGAAGTCTTCCTGCAGCACACGGGGCGGCAGATGCGCGTCGAGGAAGTGAAGCCGATGTCGCGGGGATTCGGCCGCCGGAGGCAGTAGCATGGTCACAGACGTTGGACACGTGCAGCGGGTCATCACGCGGACGCGAGACGCGGAAACGAGCGGCGGGGTCCTGACGGAGATCGGCCTCGTCACGTGGCGCAGCCTGGTAAAGCTGACGAGGACGCCGGTCCTCCTGTTCTTCAGCCTCTTCATGCCGCTCATCTGGCTCGTCATGTTCAGCCAGACCTTTGGGACCGTGTTCTCTTCGGCCACTAGCGGCGGCCTCCCAGGGGGCCCGGCCCCGACCCCGCTCCCGTACGACTACGTCGCCGTCCTCCTGCCCGGCATCACGGTGATGACGGCCATCCAGAGCGCCTCTCAGTCGGGCTTCGCGATGGTGTCCGATCTCGAGTCCGGATTCATGGACAAGTTCTTCGTCGCGCCGATTCGCCGGAGCAGCGTCTTGGCGGGCAAGCTCCTCGCCGACGGACTGCGGATGGCGGCCCAGGCCGGGATCATCCTCGGCATCGCGTCCCTGCTGACGCTCGCCGGGTGGCGGATCCCATTCGCCACGGGGGTCTTCGGGGCCGTGATCATCATGTTCCTCGCGGCGGCTTTCGGCGTCGCCTTCTCGGGTCTTTCGAACACCGTCGCGCTCCGGACGAAGAACACCGAGTCGACGATGATGGTGAGTTTCTCGCTCACCTTCCCGCTGCTGTTCCTGAGCACCGCGATGCTCCCCAAGGCGCTCTTGCCCTCGTGGGTCCAGAGCTTCTCGACGGTCAACCCGGTCAGCTACATGGCCGATGCCGCTCGGGCGCTCATCCTCACGGGGTACGATTGGGCGGCGATCGGCAATGCGGTCCTCGCCATCGCGGCGTTCGGCATCGTGCTCAACGGCCTGGCAATCATGGCGTTCCGAGCGCAAGGCAAGTGAAGCCGAGAGCGACGACCGAGAATGGGGCCGTGCCGACCTAGGCCGGCGTCTGCGAGCCGTTCGCGCGGATGCCCGACGGGACCGCGGCCTCGGGTGGCCCGGCGTGGATTCCTTCGATCGCAGGGACGAACGCGTCCCGGCTCCCGATGAGTCCGCTGATCGCGTTGGAGGCGACGAGCGTGACGGAGGTCGCGTCCTCCCAGCTCCCCAGGTGCGCCTCGTTGGCCGTCTCGAATTCTCGGACGAACCGCACGAGATCGCGGCCGAGCGCTCCGTCGCCGGAGCCGCGGTAAACCGCGCACGCGCTGACGAACTGACCGTGGACGGCGACCAGGCTCTCGTCCCCGAATCGCTGGCTCGTCAGGTGGAATTCGCGGGCTGCTGTCGGCGTCTCGACGAAGGTCCGGACGGCGCCCAGGACGGGGCCGAGTTCGTCCGCCGCGATCGGCGGCGCGAAGTCCGAGGCGACCGTCGCGAGCGGGTCGCCGCTCCGGTGGAACAGGTACACGGCGTGGACCGCGTGGTCCGTCCCCCGCCACCGAAGGCCGATCGGGAAGGCCAACATCGCAATCATCGCCGGGACGAGCAGGATTAGAAATTCGGTCGTCGCGAACCCCTCGAATCGCCGAAAGCCGGCGGAGGGTCAATACGGTTTGGTCAAGGGCGATTGAGTCAAGTGAAATTGACCAACGCCGGCGCGACAGGCTCAAGTCCGCCCGCGCGTTGCGGCCGTCATGGCCTCCCGTCCGCTCCTGTACTCCATGGACATCAGCCACTACTGCGTCGCCGCGGACCGCATGCTCGCGTTCAAGGGCGTCGAATTCGACACGCGCTACGTCCCGTACCACGACAAGCGCGAGCTGATCAAGGCGACGGGCCAAGACTACGTGCCCACGCTGATCTGGGACGGCAAGACTGTCGTGTGGTACGACATCCCGGACTTCCTCGAGGCGCAGCGACCCAAACCGACATTCCATCCGTCGGGCCAGAAGGGCCTCGCGGCCGCGCTCGAGAACTGGGGCCACCAGGTCCTCGAGGAACGGGTGTGGCGGTACGTCGTGACGAAGATCCCGCCCGTGCTGAAGGACGACTTCGAGCGATGGGTGTTCGAGGAAATGCAGACGCGGGCGCGCGGGCCGTGGCATGTGCTCGAGATGCGCCGGGAGGAGTTCCGGCTAGACATGAACAAACACCTCGCCATGGTCGAGGCGATTCTCCAGGGCCGCGACTGGGTCCTCGGGGAGCCGAGCGTCGCGGACTTCGGGATCTACGGGTCGATCTCGCCACTCCTGACGGCCGGCGAGAGGATCCCGGACGAGTTCCCGCGGCTCGCGACGTGGTCGGAGCGGATTCGGCGCCTTGGTCGGTAGGGAGCGAACTCCGTCCTGTGGAAATGATTGAGTAGTAGGATTGGATAAACGAAGAGCGCATGAATGCGCGGACCGCAACAGTCACGTCGAAAAATCAGGTGACGATCCCGAAGGAAGTCCGGGAGGCCCTCAGGATTCGGAAGGGGGACAAGATTGCCTTCGTCCCGACGCACGGCGGATACGTGATTTGCCGGGCCAAGGACGTCGTCCGCTGGCTCGCGGACACCATGCAGGGAATTGAGGAGACGATCCGCGAGAACAAACGCGGAATGCGTCCACGGTGATAGCGGACGGCTCAATCGAAGGTCAGCTCAAGCGCCGCGAATCGTCTCGATGAGCGTATCGAGCGGCACGTCGCGTTGCGCTCCGCTCGCCATGTCCCGGATCGTTGCCCGCCCCGCCTTCAGCTCCCGTTCGCCGAGCAGGATGGCGTACCGGACACCGATTGCGTTCGCGTAGTCGAGGTTCTTCGACGGACCCCTCCCGACGAGGTCGATGTCGGCCCCTAGGCCCGCCGCTCGGA
>DASPXQ010000173.1:0-7192 GCA_035637195.1 Thermoplasmata archaeon
CGCCTTCATCCCCGAGGACGCGACGTCGTGCCCGAAGTGCGGCGTCGAGTTCGAGAAGGACATGGCGAAGTGCTCGAACTGCCAGGCCTGGATCCCCGTCGACGTGAAGCAGTGCCCCGAGTGCGGCGTCGAGTTCGCGACCGGGCAGGTGGAAATGGCGGATTACGAGGAGAAGATGCGCGTGCAATACGACGAGGTCGTGGCGAAGCTGCGGGAGGAAGCGTCCCGCCAGCTCGGCCGGTCTCTGTCCGACCGCGAGTTCCAGGAGTGGTGGCGGAAGCAGCCGACGTTCGTGACATTCGAAGACTGGCTCCGCGAAGAGGAAGAGATGCGGAAGATGGGGTCGAGGCCGTGTCCCGTGTGCGGCACCTTGAACTCGGTGACGGCCACGGTGTGCCATAAGTGCGGCTCGCTCATGCGGGACCAGCGCCCGCCTGGTGGTGGCGGCGTCGTGGTGGCCACGCCCACGGGTCGTCGGGGCGCCGCTCCTTCTCTAGCCCCGTCGGAAGCACCGTCGGGGCCCCAAGCCGCGGCGACGGCAGCCCGGGCCACCGCACCCGCCGCCGAATCGGAAGCCCTGCCGCGCCGCGTGATCCGAAGGCCCGTCGCCCCTCAACCGCCGGTCCAACGGAAGATCATCAAGAAGGCGGCGGAGAGCCAGGAAGACCAGAGCTCCGACGCCGAGTCGAGCGATAAGTCCGCCGACGACCTGTGAGCCCGCCGCTCCCTCGGATTGCGCACCGCCCGGACAGTCGTGCGGTTCGGCGCGTCCCGAACGAATCCGGAAAGACGATGGGTCGGCCGGCTCCTGCGCTTTGCTGTGGCGCTTCCTCGCGGCGTGTGGATCGTCGTCCTCATGATCGTGAGCCTCGTCCTCGAGGTCCCCGGTTCGATCGCCGCCGTCGTGCGCGTGTGATGCCGGCGAAGGCCTTATGGGGCCCGCGCAATGCCGCGAGGGATGCGGCGGCAGGATCGGAGGGTCGTGGCCCTCCTGGCGTTCTTCCACGGCGCGGTCCATGCGAACGTCCTGGCGATACCCGTGTTCCTGCTCGCCTGGCGCAACGAGTTCCGGGCGGACGACGTGACCCTGGGCTTGCTCGCGTCGATCGCGTACGGCGGATACGGCGTCGGCAGCGTGCCGTTCGGGTTCTTGGCGGACCGCCGATCGCCGGGACGGCTGCTCGTCCTCTGCGGTCTCGGAACGGCCGGGTCCCTCGCTGGGATCGCCCTGAGTCCTTCGATTCCCACGCTCGCGGTCGGGCTCGGGACGCTCGGGCTCTTCTCTGGAATCTACCATCCGACGGGGCTATCCGTGATCTCGCGGACCGTCGCCGAACAGGGTCGGGGGATGGGCTGGCACGGGATGGGTGGGAGCCTCGGGATAGCTTCCGGCCCGGCTGCGGTCGGCGCCGTGCTCGCCTTCGGCGGGTCTTGGCGTCTCGCCGCGGCAGGCCTCATCCTGCCATCTTTGATAGCGACGGCGCTCCTCCTGGCCGGGCTTCTTCCGCCGGCGGGGGCCGAGCCTTCGGGGCCCACGCGGGGGTCCCTGCGCAGGCTCTTCACGATCCCGTACGTCCGGATCCTGCTCGTCTACATGTTCGCGGGGTTCGCATACCAGGGAGGCCTGACGTTCCTCCCTCGATTCATGGGGGCGGCCGCATTCGCCGTCGCGCTTGGGCTCGGCGCGATCGGCCAGATCCTCTCGGGGAGGCTCGCGGACCGAACACATCCGGACCGCATCCTGTTCGGCCTCAGTCTCGTCGCGGCGGGCATCCTCCTCGCCCTTGCGCTCATCCCGACCTCGGGCGCTTTCACCGTGGCGGCGCTGGCCTTCGGCTTCGTGCTCTTTTCCCTGGAGCCTCTGCAGAACACGCTCGTCGCCGGTGAAGCCCCGCGGTCCCTCCGAGGTCTCGCCTTCGGATTCTCGTTCCTGAGCGTCTTCGGTGTCGGCTCGATCGGGGCGGTGCTGGCGGGCTGGATGGTCGCACAGAATGCGGCGCCGGCCCTCTTCGCGGTGCTCGGAGCGTGCCTGGCCGTCTCGGGAGGCTTAGCCCTCGGAGTGCGCGGCGCGCGATCGTCGTAGGCGGGTTTCACGACGCAGGCACGGCGACGCCTTGCGCTTGCAGCGTTTCGCGGACGATCTTGATCATGCCGTCCGGGTCCCGGTAGTACGACGAGACGATCTTCGCGACGTCGCGGTAGTTCTTGATTTCCATGCGCTTCATGTAGTCGAAGAGGTCCAGGCGGCGCTTGACCTCTTGTTCCATCCTCCGCTGGTTCCAGTTCCGCGCGAGGGAGATCTTCTCGTAGACGTACGAGTGACCCGAATAGTTGAACGTGTCATCCGCGGGGTTCCAGGTGTACGCGGAGTTGGTGATCAGTTCGTTCGACTCCGGATCCGTGCCGACCACCTCGACGATCGCCTTGACGCGCCGAGTCATGTCCGTGCCGACCTTCACCTGGGCCTGCAACAGGACGATGTCGAGGGCCGCCACGAGGGCGCGCGGCAGGTTGATCGGATCGTTCTCGAGCCGGTGGACCATCGCCTGAACGTCGTCCGCGTGGAACGTCGTGTACGCGGACTTGCCGGTGGCCATGGCCTGGAACACGACAAACGCCTCGGGCCCACGGACCTCACCGATCATCATGTACTGCGGGCGCTGCCGGAGGGCCGCGGTCAGGAGGTCGAACATGTCGATCTCTCCTGCGGGCTTGCCGGTGACCTGCGACTTGCCTCCGAAGCCGGCGCGCGTGAGAAGAGGCACCCAGTTCTCGTGGGGCAAGTTCAGCTCGCGCGTGTCCTCGATGGACACGATTTTCATCTGGGGCGGGATGAACAGCAGGATCGCGTTCAGCGTCGTCGTCTTGCCCGACGCCGTGCCACCGCAGATCAGCATCGACTGGCCATTCTCGATGGCGAGCCACATGTACGCCATCATCTCCGGCGACATCGTCTTGAAGCGGACGAGGTCGAGCGGCGTGAAGGGGTTCTCCCGGAACCGCCGGATCGTGAACGAGGACCCGCGCTTCGTGACGTGCATCCCCAGGGTCGCTTGAAGTCGCGAGCCATCGGGGATCGTCGCGTCGAGCATGGGCTTGGCGACGGAGATGTGCTTCCCGGACCGCTGGGCGAGCCAGATCACGAAGGAGTCCAGCTCCTCCGCGCTGTCGAACTTCAGGTTCGAGGGGATGGAGCCGTACTTGCGGTGGTAGATGTAGAACGGCACGTTCACCCCATCGCAGGAGACGTCCTCGACCTGGATGTCCGTCATGACGACGTCGATCGGGCCGTACCGCATGAAGTCCCGGTACACGTAGTACATGATGCGCTCCTTCGAGACCGGGTGTAGGTCGACCCCGAGCTCTCGCAGGAGGCCGTCGACAATTCGCCGGAGGTAGTTCTGCTTCTGCTCCTTGTCCGCGTCCTCGAGCATCTCGAGGTTCTCGACGAGGATCTCCTTCAGGACCTCGAGCAACTCCGACTCCTCCTCGAGGAGCTTCGGTTCGATGGCCTCGTAGAAATACTCGTTCGCCATCGTGTCGTACAGGATTCGCACATAGGAGAAATTCTTCAGGATCGGCTGGATCTCGATTTCGTTCATGTTGCGTCGGACGATCTTCGGGATCGTGGTGATCTTGCCGAGGGTCGTCTCCTCGATGCTGCTCACCTTCGGCGCCTTGACCTTCACGCCCTTGTCGCCGAGCAGCTTCCGGTTGAAGCGTCGCTTCGCGGAGTCGAACGACTTGCGCGTCGGCTTCTTCTGCTTCCCTCCGGACGCGCCGGCTTGCTCGCTCTGCCCCGCGTACTCTTGCTGCATCGATTGGGCCATTTGGTCACCTCAGATGATCAGGAACGCCAAGAACCCGATCAGTAGCATGACGAAGCTGTGGCGCAGTCCGTTCGGGATGCTGCCGGTGTCCAGGACGCCCGCGAGGATGCCGTCGCCGAGGCCGTGCACGATGATCGCGATGAAGAACGCGAGGCGGATGCTCCGCACGACGCCGACCAAGTCCGTTGCCAGGGGGCTCGCCACGGCCGTCCCGGTCTGGCCCAGGGCGTTGCTCGCCTCGAGCATCTTCGGCAGGAACGTCACGTTCAAGATCCAGATCGTGACGAGGAACACCATGAACGAGATGTAGATGACCGCGATGTACGTCGACATTGCGATCCGCCGCTCGTCTTCCGTCAGCTGGTTCTCCTTCGTGTCGTGGCTGACCATCGTCAGGACGTCGGCAACATCGCCCCCCGCGTCGGACGACTTCACGATGATCGCGATGACCCGCTGCACCATCGGGGTCTTCACGCGCTCGGAGAACAGGCGGAGCGCCTCGGTCGCCGGGACGCCCCAGCTGATCTGGGCTGCCATCTTCTTGATCTCTGGCGTGAGCTTGCCGTAGCGCCCCCCCGACGAGACCACGATTGCCTCGGCGAGGGTCATGCCGAACCGCCCGGCCTCCGCGACGTCACGGAGGAAGTCCGGGAGGCGGCGCTCGATGAGTTTGATCTCCCGCTGCTTCTTCGCGAGGAAGAACCCGTATGGACCGATGAAGCCGAGGGTTCCGAGGACCAACCAATAGATGAAGCGCTCCGCGGGCGATTGATCTCCACGGAAGCCCAGGTTCACCGAGTTGATCAGGTTGAGGAATCCGACGAAGCCGAAGAGGACGAGCAGCACCGAGCTGAGGGCGATGATCGCCTGGCGCCGGTCCGACTTCTGGTACAGCCGCACGCGGGCCTTCTCGAGTTCCACGTTCGCCATGTGTCAGCTCTCCTGTTCCATGTTCCAGATGACGAAGATGAAACCGAACTGGCTCATCGGGATCATGAGGCCGACGACTACGTACAACAAGAGGAGGACGAACCCCGAGCCCGTCTTGCTGATGAGTGCCATGATGGCCATGATCACCACGAGGAACAGGGGGAACGCCACCACGACGGTCACGAACGACTCGGCGAGCATCCCGAGCGTCTCCATCCTCTGCCGCATCCCGAGGCGGTCTTCCTTTTCGAACTGCTCCGCCTTCACCAGGAAGTACGGCTTGAGCTGGCCGCCGCTCGTCGACGTCGTCACCACGCCTTGCAGGAAGTCCTGGAACTTCGAGGACGGGGATCGCTGGGCCGCCTTTCGGATGGCGGTCAGGATGTCCACGCCGAGGAGCTCCGTGTCTCGGGTGATCCATTCCGCCTCCTTGGCGACCTCGCCGTATACGGTCTGCTTCGAGAGCTCCTTGAAGATCACGTCCACCGGGACGTCCGCGGAGGCCATCGCGGAGATGAACGACATGGCGCCGGAGATCTTCTTGTCGATCTTCCGGCCGCGCTTCTTCGCCATGGAGGCCGGCTTGCCGTGGTACCCGATCGGGAGCCCGAAGTAGTACATGGACGAGAAGAAGATCGGGAGCGCCGCGACGAGGCCGAGGATGATGATGAGGGTCAAGATGTCGATCCGGAGGATGAACAGGAAGATCGAGGCGATGAACGCCGCCACGACGGCCCCGATCGCGGCGAAGGTCGTGTTCATCCAGGCGACGGCCAGATACTCCTCGGGCCGAAGCCGGATGTGCGCGCTGAGTAGGCTGTCCTCGAGTTCGGTATCGTCGCGTTTCCGGGTCTGAACGAACTTCCCGAACATGCGCCAGGCGACCTGTTCCTTCGCCGAAAGGCTCACGTTCACCGGCTTCGCGCCTTTCGGGAGCTTGACCATGTGATGGCCCTTGCCGGCCTCCTCGCCGGGGCGGAATCGCTTCGTCTTCGTGAGCGTCCCGCGGGTCTCGAGCTTCTCAAAGGCGGAGCTACCCAACGGTCTCACCCCCCGCTTCGACGGCCTTCATGGCCCCGTGATCGGCCCAGCCCATCTCGTCGCGGACGCGCTTCGCCGTCTCTTCGGGGTATTGGTAGTATTGCACGACGATCTTCGCGATCTCGCGGAAGTCGACCATGCCCTTCTGGACCATGTAGTTGACAATGTCGATCCGGCGCTGGAACTCCGCTTCCATCTCCTCGTGGGTCATGTTCTTCATTTCCATGATCTCGTCGAAGAGGAACGAGTGCCCCTTGTAGACGAACGTGTCCGTCGCCGCATCCCACTCGTACACGGTGTTCGTGATCAGCTCGTTCGTCTCCGGCTCAAACCCGACGAGTTCGACGACCTGCTTGATGCGCCGGACGATCGAATCGCCGATTCGCGCGTGCGTCTGGATGATGACGAAGTTGAGCGCGGTGAGCAGGATACGCGGCGTGTTGATCGGCGGGTTCTCCAGCCGGTTGACCATCGACTTGACGGAGTCCGCATGCATCGTCGACATGGTCGGGTGGCCCGTCGCCATCGCTTGGAACATCGTGTAGGTCTCCGCGCCGCGGACCTCTCCGACGAGGATGTAGTTCGGCCGCTGCCGCAACGCCGCGCGCACGAGGTCGTACATGTCGATCTCGCCGCCTGCCTTCCCATCGGGGCCGCGCTCGCCGACGCCGGACCGCGTCGTGCCGGGGATCCAGTTCTCGTGGGGCAGGTTGATCTCCCGCGTGTCCTCGATGGAGACGATCTTGGCGCCCGGCCGGATGAAGAGGCCCGCACTGTTCAGCGTCGCCGTCTTTCCGCTCGCGGTGCCGCCGCAGACCATCATGGACTTGCCGTTCTCCACGGCGACCCAGAGGTACGCGACCATCTCCGCGCTCGCCGTGCCGAACTTCACGAGTTCGGTCGGCGTGAAGGGCTTCTCCTTGTACCGCCGGATCGTGAACGAGGAGCCGCGGGTCGTGACCTCGCGGCTGTACGTCGCCTGGACGCGGTGTCCTTCGACGGACGTGCCGTCGAGGATCGGGTTCGCGACCGAGATCTGCTTCGCGCAGCGCTGGCCGAGCATGACGGCGAACGAGTTCAGAGCGTCGTCGTCGTCGAAGATGACGTTCGTCTTGATCGACTCGTACTTCTGGTGGAAGATGAACAGGGGGATGGCGGTGCCGTCGCAGGAGACGTCCTCGATCCGCAGGTCGGCCATCAGGACGTCCACGGGACCGTATCCGACGAAGTCGCGGATGATGTAGTAGACAATCTTGTCCTTCGAGGCCGGCTCGAGGCGTAGGCCGCGGGACTTGATGAACGAGTCGACCGCTTCCTGGAGGTACTCCCGCTTGTCCTTCTCCGCCATCTTGTCCCATTCGTATTCGAGGGTGCGGTTCAGGGAGTCCTTG
>DASPXQ010000174.1:0-2538 GCA_035637195.1 Thermoplasmata archaeon
CTGCCCGCGGGCGTCCTCGATTACATCCTCTCCGTGAACATCGACCAGACGCTCGGGAAGATTCGCGCTTCCGGCGGCACGGTCCTCATGCCGAAGACGGAGATTCCCGGCATGGGTTGGTTCGCGGTCTTCAACGATCCCACGGGAATCGCCCTCGCCGTCTACGAGGCGCAGCCGAGACCCCGCGCGGCCCGTGCCAAACCGCGACGGGCCGCCAAGAAGGCGTCCGCCCGCGGCCGAAAGCGGGGCCGCCGTTCCCGCTGAGTGGCGCGCGAAGGGCCAAGATGGCTATCCCGGGACCGAGGAGTTCGGGAGTCGCAGTTGGCGCCGCCTTGGCCCCTCCGTCCCCCCGGCCCCGACGTCTCGTTGGGAGAAGGCAGCCGAAACGGCTCCTGTAGGATGATCAGGAAGACCTGGACCACGCCGGGCCGCTTTCGAAGGATCCTGGAGGTGGTCGTCTCGGCGATTGCGTGGAATTCGAGTTCCATCGTCGGGTCGCTCAACGCGGCGTCTCACAAAGCGCCTAGTGTGCGGGCAGCCTCGCCTGTGGTCCCGGTGAACACTCCGATTCACGCGTCCGACGCAGCGTGCTCGTCCCGGTTCGGGTCCATGCCGATGCGAAGCGACATATCTTGCGATTGTGCTCGTGATGAACAATGCCGCGAACGGAACGCGTAGTCTTCGCGATGCACGGCCTCTCCTGTGCCAGTTGCGCGATCGACGTGGGGCGGGCGCTGAGGCGAATGCCGGGCATTCCCGAGGCGAACGTGAACTACTTGATCGACAAGGGCACGGTGGAGTTCGACCCGGAGGAGACCTGCTGGGACTCCATTGAGAGGGCCCTCGAGCGGCGCGGCTACCGCGTGATGCGGACCCGGGGGGAGGTCCGTTCGATTGCACGGCCGATACCGATGTCACAAACCTTATCCACTCTCGAGCCGACGCCCGGTCGTCATGGGCTGGATTAGCCGCCGAATTGCCGGCTTCGTCACATTCGCCATCGTGACCGCGGTCCTCGGCGCGTATGCCGCGACGAGAGGATTGATTTCGGGGGAGCCGACTCTGAGCACCGCCACGGGGGCCTTCATCCTCGGGATCGCCTTCCTCCTGTCCCTCGCGATCACGTCGAACATGAAGCGCAAGGATCAGACTCGGAAGGCATGGGACGACTACACGCGGGCGTGGCAAGAGTATTACGCGCGGATGTATCCCAGCTACGGCCGCCAACGATAATCCGTCGCGCGCAATCCTCATTTCCCGGACGGTCGTGTCCCGGGGCGTGTTCTTCGAGCAACGTCTGATTGGGGCGATGCGAAACTTCGGATACGTGATTGGAGACCCTGCCACCAAGGTCGCTGCCGTGATCGATCCGAGCTTCGATGCGCGGGTGCTCCAGAAGGCCGCCGCGGAGAACGGATACGCGATCGAGCTGGTCTTCAACACCCACCATCATGCGGATCACATCTACGACAACGGGCGCTTGGCCGACGAGACGGGGGCCAAGATCGCTGCGCATCGCCTCTCGAACGTCGCGAAGGACGTCGTCTTGGAGGACGGCCAGATCGTGGGCGTCGGCGACTTGAAGGTCAAGGTCGTCCACACGCCCGGTCACTCGCCGGACTCGTGCTGCTATATCGTCGCCGGTCGCGTCTTCACGGGCGATTGCCTATTCGTCGGGGATTGCGGACGCGTCGACCTTCCCGGTTCGAGCGTCGAGCAGATGTACGATTCCTTGTTCAACCGCGTCCGGAAGATGGACGACGCGCTCGTCGTGTGCCCCGGCCACCACTACGGACCAAAGCCTCTTTCGACGATCGGCGAGGAGAAGCGGACGAACTACACGATGCAGCCCCGGACCTTGGAGGAGTTCATCCGGTTCATGGCGTCGCCCTAACCGGTCGGGACGTCCGCGACGATCGCCTCGGGTTTCGCTTTCGGCTTGCGTTTCCTCGGTGCCTTCTTCGCTCCGCCCTTCGCGGACCTGCGACCTTTCCCGTTCTTCGCGGGACACTTCATGTTGAGGCACAGGATCCACGGGGGCCGTCCGCGGGAAATCACCTTGATGATGGGGTGTCCGCACGCGTTGCATCGGTCTTCCGTCGGCACGATGAGCCCGCGTTGCGGGAGCGGGTAGGAGTTGTCGCATTTCGGATAGCTCGAGCAGCCGACGAACCGCTTGCCGTACGTCCCGTGCCGGATGCTGAGTTCCCCTTCGCCGCACTTCTCGCACCGACCGATGAAGTTCTTTTCCCGAACGGTCGGACAATCGGAGGCGACGCAGTACGTCGTCGTGCGCCCTCGGTCCGTGTGCTTGATCATCGGGGCGCCGCACTCCGGACAGTTCTCCTCGGCGCTCTGGACGGTCCCCATCTGCGGGAGCGGATGCGTATTCCGACACGCCGGATATCGATCGCACCCGAGGAACCGCGACCCGCGGCGGGAGCGGATGACCGTCAGGTTCCCCTCCTTGCAGAGGTTGCACTTGCCGATGTAGTTCTGCTCCCGGAGCGCCGCTTCGATCTCTTGGCCGATCGCCTC
>DASPXQ010000175.1:0-2517 GCA_035637195.1 Thermoplasmata archaeon
TCAGAAGCTCCCGCTGTTCTCGGGTGCGGGCCTGCCGCACAACGAGGTCGCGCTCCAGATCGCCCGGCAGGCGAAGGTCCTCGGGAGCAAGGAGCCGTTCGGCGTCGTCTTCGCGGCGATGGGCATCACGCACGAGGAGGCCCGGGTGTTCATGAACGATTTCGAACGGACGGGGGCGCTCAAACGCGCGGTCCTGTTCCTGAACCTCGCGGACGACCCGGCCGTCGAGCGGCTCATCACGCCGCGCATGGCCCTGACGGCGGCGGAATTCCTCGCGTACGAGGTCGGCATGCACGTCTTGGCCATCCTGACCGACATGACGAACTACGCGGAGGCGCTGCGTCAGATCGGGGCGGCGCGGGAGGAGGTGCCCGGGCGCCGCGGCTATCCCGGGTACACGTACACGGACCTCGCAACGATCTACGAACGCGCGGGCCGCATCCAGGGCCGGCCGGGTTCCATCACGCAAATTCCCATCATGGCGATCCCCGACGACGACTGGACCCATCCGATCGCCGACCTGACCGGCTACATCACGGAGGGACAGATCGCCGTGAACCGGGAGCTGCACCGCAAGGGGATCTACCCGCCGATCGACCCGCTGCCATCCCTCTCGCGGCTCATGGACGCCGGGATCGGGAAGGATCGGACCCGCGAGGATCACAAGCAGGTCTCGGACCAGCTCTACGCCGCGTACGCGGAAGGCAAGGACGTGCGGGGCCTCGTGGCGATCGTCGGGAAGGAGGCGCTCTCCGAGCGCGATCGGAAGATGCTCGAGTTCGCGGACCGGTTCGAGCAGGAGTTCATCCGCCAGGGCTCCGAGGAGGACCGGAGCATCGTCGACACCCTCGAGATCGGGTGGAAGCTCCTGGCGACGTTGGACGAGGCCTGGCTCACGAAGATCGACCGCAAGACGCTCGAGAAGTTCCATCCCAAGTACCGGGGTGCGCCGAAGGTGAGCGCGTAGGATGGTCCTCGTCGAGTACAAGCCGACGCGATCCCAGTTGCTTCAGCTCCGGCGCACGCGGCGCATGGCGGAGCGGGGCCATCGGCTGCTGAAGCTGAAGCGGGACGCCCTGATCGTCGAGTTCTTCCGCGTCCTTGAGCGGGCGAAGACGCTCCGATCGCACCTCGCAGAGAAGTACCGGGTCGCGGAGCAGCGGATCGCGATCGCCCGCGCGATCGAGGGGTCCATCGGCGTTCGATCGGCCGCGCTCGCCTCGAGGGAGGTGCCGACCCTGCAGCTCAAGACGAAGAACGTGATGGGGATCATCGTCCCGAAGATCGATGCGAAGAGCGTCCGCAAGAAGCTCGAGGACCGCGGCTACGGGATCATCACGACGTCCGCCCGGATCGACGAGGCGGCGGAGGCGTACGAGGCCCTGGTCGAGGACATTGTCGTGGCGGCGGAGATCGAGACGACGATGCGACGCCTCATCGAAGAGATCGAGAAGGTGAAACGACGCGTGAACGCGCTCGAGTACCGCGTGATCCCGGAACTCAAGTCCACGGAAGCGTTCATCCGCCAACGCCTCGAGGAAATGGAGCGGGACAACTTCATGCGGCTCAAGCGGTTCAAGCAGACCGAGGCGTCGTAGGCGCGTGATCCCGGTGGCTGCCGGCCCTATGGGGCGGGCCCATGGACTACCGTTGGCGCAGCGGGGCCACGGTCGCTGCGGTCGGCTCGCCTCGGAGTGTAGCGGTCTCCTCCTTGGGCGCCTCCGCGGTCGAGCGACCAATCGTGGGGCCGCGCACTGGACCCAACTCCGTCCGCGCGCCCTTCCGCCAGTTCCCGCGACGGTACCGGCCGCGGCGCGCGAACTCGGCCATCATGCTCGGGAGGCCCGGAAGATCGTCCGCGAAGTACCAGAAAGCCAGGTTCTCGCCGTATCGTTCGGCGAGGTCGGACAAGAATTCCCCTATGCTCCGAGAGACGTCGAGGGGCAGTGCTCCGGGATAAATTGCTGCGAGGTAGACGTACTCCCCGCGTTCGACTGCCACGTTGCGATTCCCAAGCTCGAACTTCTTCAACTCCTCATGCTCCTCGCGGAAGGCGTCCCGCACGAACGCCGAGATGGCGGTGAGCATCCCCGCCAAGATGTCCTCATCCATCTGGGCCCGCCGGCGGACGGATGTGTGGACCAGGAGGCGTCCGTCGAGCCCGATGAGGAACAGGTCGTCCGTCGGCGAGCGGTATGGATACCGCTTCCACCCGAAGTATCCCGCAATCCCGGAGCCCAGGAGTAGGAGGCCTCCCCACGGGCTGACCAGCACGGACCACATCGAAGGGCGGTACGATACGGACAACGATGTGACCGAGGGGGAAACGCTCGTGTTCTCGCTGGAGAAGGTGACGCGGAGGACCAGGGGCTTTGTCGCGAGCTTCGAGAGGTCCTGTCGGTCCACGACCCAGGTCCAACTCGTTCCACCGTCCACGGAGACCTCATACACGATCGCGGTGCCGGGAGGCCGGATCTCGTTCACGAAGAACGATTCCCATCCGAAGACCGACTCCCC
>DASPXQ010000176.1:0-4884 GCA_035637195.1 Thermoplasmata archaeon
CCTTATTACCCGTGCCCCGCTTCTCGACGTCGGAACGCATGCCGGAGCCCCCGAAGCCGGAGGCCTCGAAGCTCCTGACCGTGGACGAACGGGTCGGACTGGACCGTTTCGAGTTCGACGAGGAACCGTTCATCACGGTCGACACGGACGTCTGTCGAACGTGCGATACGAAGCCTTGCCTGTACGTCTGCCCATCGAAGGTCTACCGTCTCGACAACGGAGAGCTCGTGTACAACACGGAGGGATGCATCGAACTCGGTGCGTGCGCGATCGTCTGCAAACACATCGGGAAGAATGCGATCGACTGGAACTATCCACGCGGGTCCTACGGCGTGGAATTCCGGTTCGGCTGACGCTTCCCGCCTGCAGGCGACAAGTTAGCTACATAAACACGGCCGTTGTTAGCAGCGCATCATGCTCGCCGAACGGAAGCCCGCGTGGCTTCGAGTCCGCCCGCCCGCAGGCGAGAACTACGTCCATCTGAAGACCCTCTTCCGGTCGCTCGGCTTGCACACCGTGTGCGAGGAAGCCCACTGCCCGAACGTCGGGGAATGCTGGGGCGGTGGCACGGCGACCATCATGCTCATGGGCGACACGTGCACGCGCGGTTGCCGCTTCTGCGCCGTCAAGAGCGGGAACCCGCACGGCGTCCTCGACCTCGGGGAGCCGGAGAAGGTCGCGATGGCGTTGGCCGAGATGGACCTCTCCTACGTCGTCTTGACATCCGTGGACCGAGACGACCTCCCGGACGGAGGCGCGGCTCACTTCGCCGCGACTGTCCGAGAGATCAAGGCGCGGAGGCCGGACATGCTCGTCGAAGCCCTGATCCCGGACTTCCAAGGAGACCTCGAGGCCGTGCGGCGGGTCGTCGAATCGGGCGTGGACGTCCTCGACCACAACGTCGAGACGGTCGAGCGCCTCCAAGGAACGGTTCGGGATCGCCGGGCGAACTACGCACAGAGCCTTGCGGTCCTTCGAGGGGCGAAGGCGATGCGGGAAGGACTCTTCACGAAGTCCTCGATCATGCTCGGCCTCGGGGAGACGCGCGACGAGATCCTGCAGACAATGCGCGATCTGCGCGCGATCGACGTCGACATCCTGACCCTCGGTCAATATCTCCGGCCGAACGATTGGCATCTCGTCGTGCACGAATACGTGCCCCCGGAATTTTTCGATGAACTCCGCGACATCGGGGAGTCGATGGGCTTCGCGTACGTCGCGGCAGGCCCGCTCGTCCGGTCCTCCTATCGGGCCGGTGAATTCTTCATGGAGAACGTAATCCGCGGGCGGCGACGAGATCCGGCGGGGTGAACGGAATCGCAGAAGAGGGGCTTCTCCGAATCATCGATCCCGACGGCACGTACGACTCGAAGCTCGAACCGAAGCTGCCGACGGAGCTGCTGAAGGCCGGATATCGCCACCTGCTCCTCGTCCGCCTGCTCGACACCCGCATGCTCTCCCTGCAGCGGCAGGGCCGCATTGGCTTCTACGTCCCGAGCACGGGCGAGGAGGCGTGCCAGGTCGGGAGCGCGATGGCGCTCGAGAAGCGCGACTGGGTCTTCCCCGCGTACCGGGAGCCGGGGTGCGCGATCTACCGCGGCTTCCCGATCGAGATCCTGATCGCCCAGGCGTACGGCAACGCGAAAGACCCGCAACGCGGGCGCCAGATGCCGAACCACTTCGGGTCGCGGGACATCAACTACGTGACGACATCGAGTCCGGTGGGCACGCAGATCCCGCACGCGGTCGGCGCGGCGTGGGCCGCGAAGATCCGCAAGGACGACGTCGTCTCGCTCGCGTACTTCGGCGACGGCGCGACGAGCGAAGGGGACTTCCACGGCGGGATGAACTTCGCGGGCGTGTTCAAGACCCCGACGATCTTTTTCTGCAAGAACAACCAGTGGGCGATCTCCGTGCCGATCGCGCGGCAGACCGCGTCGAAGACAATCGCGCAGAAAGCCCAAGCGTACGGCTTCGAGGGCGTCCGCGTGGACGGGAACGACCTCCTCGCGGTGTACGCGGCGACGAAGGCCGCGGCGGACAAGGCCCGCGCCGGCGGCGGACCGACCCTCATCGAGGCGCTCACATATCGCATGGGGCCGCACTCCTCGAGTGACGATCCCACGCGCTACCGGGCGACCGAGGAAGTGGATCGGTGGCGGGAAAAGGACCCGATCGACCGGATGCGCAAGTACCTCGAGCTGAAGGGGCTGTGGTCCAAGGCGGACGACGATCGGCTCCGGGCGGAGATCGACGACCTGATCCAGAACACGATCAAGGAGGTCGAGCGACACCCGCCGCCGCGGATCGAATCCCTGTTCGAGGATGTCTACGCGGACCTGACGCCGCAGCTCAAGGAGCAGATGGAGGCATACCTCGCTTCCGGCGAGCGACGCCGGCCCGAGACCCTCGACAAGTTCCCCCTGTGAGGCGCATGGCGGACCCCCTGCGGGCGGAGGAGATCACGCTCCGCGACGGACGCAAGGTCGTCCTGCGCCCCGCGCGGATGGAGGACGCGGAGTCGACCATGCGGAATGTGAACCGCATCGGGCGGGAGGGAATCTACATCATGGTGGAGGAGGTCCCGGACATCGAGTCCGAGAGACGCTGGCTCGAGGAGTTCGATGGAGTCCGCAACGTCCTGATCGTCGCGGTCGACCGCCGCGAGGTCATCGGTGCCGCCGATTGCCACGCGGGCGCGTTTCCGAAGGACCGCCACGTCGGCGGCATCGGGATCGCGATCCAAGACGGCTGGCGGGAAGCGGGCCTCGGCCGACGATTGATGGAGCGAATCCTCGAGTGGATGCGGGCGCGCGGATTCGCCAAGGCCGAGCTGGCGGTGTTCGCGACGAACGTCCGGGCCCGGCGTCTGTACGAGTCCCTCGGCTTCGGAGAGGAGGGCGTCCGCCGGCGGCACGTCCGGATCGGCGACGAGTACGTCGACGAGATCCTCATGGGCCTCTGGCTCAGACCGTGAGCCCTCGGCCGCACAATCCGGAGGCATCCTTAAGTGCCCGAGCGTCATCGGACGACGAGGGAAGACCTCATGGCACGCAAGACGAAGCGAACCGCTCAACGAAAGAAGAAGACCGCGCGAACGGCGAGACCCGCACGGACGGCCGCCGTCCCGTCCGGGATGCACACCGTCACGCCGTACCTCGTGATCAACGGGGCCGGAAGGGCGATCGAGTTCTACAAGAAGGCGTTCGGCGCGAAAGAAGTCACCCGGCAGCCGATGCCGGACGGCACGCTGATGCACGCGATGATCAAGATCGGCGACTCGCTCGTGATGATGTCCGACGAGTTCCCCGGCAGCGACACGAAGTCGCCGACCTCCGCGGGCGGGACCACGTCGAACATGCACATCTACTCGAAGGACGTCGACAAGCTCTGGAATCAGGCGATCAACGCGGGCGCGAAGCCGACGATGCCGCTCGAGAACCAGTTCTGGGGCGAGCGGTACGGGAAGCTCCAGGATCCGTTCGGCCACATCTGGTCCGTCGCGATGGTCGTCAAGATGAGCGAGGCGGAGAAAGAGGCGAAGCGCCAGGCCGCGTTCGGGATGTTCGAGAAGCGCGAGCATCCGGAATTCGAATCGAAGTCGATGTGACCCGCCGACGGAATCTAGCTTTATACGCACCACGGGCTTGCTCCGGCGCATGACCGAGGAGGCCCTCCGCGCCCACGAGGTGCGGAAGGTGTACCGCGGCCGGAGAGGGTCCGGCGTCGAGGCGCTTCGAGGCGTGTCCCTCGCCTTCCGGAAAGGCGAGCGCATCGCCTTGCTCGGCCGGAACGGCGCGGGCAAGACGACGTTCCTCCGGATCGCGTCGACCCTCCTGATCCCGACGTCCGGCACGGTCACAGCGTTCGGGTACGATGTCGTCGAGACCCCGGAGCGCGTGCGGCCGCTCATCGCGGTCGTGCCCCAGGAGGGCAAGCCGTTCTTCCATCTCACGCCGCGCGAGCAGGTGTACTGCTACCTCCGCGCCCGCGGCTTTTCCCGCGAGGTCGCTCAGGCGCGCACCGAGGAGTCGCTCGCGAACATGGGCCTCGAGGAGGTCGCGGACCGGCTCAGCGTCACGTTGAGCGGCGGACAGAAGCAGCGGGCGATGGTCGCGACCGTCATGGCGACGGAGGCGCCCCTCATGTTCCTGGACGAGCCGACGATCGGCCTCGATCCGTTCGCGCGGCGGGCGGTCTGGGACGTCCTCCGGGAACTCACCCGAAAGGGCTCGACGGTCCTCCTCACCACCCATTATCTCGACGAGGCGGAGGCCCTCTCGGAACGACTGTACATCGTCGAGGAGGGCCGGATCCTGTTCGAAGGGACCGCGGACCGCGCGAAGCGGCAGATCGGCGGGACGCTCCGAGTCTCGATCGAAAACGGCGGGGACCACCGAGACCTCTTCACGTCGTTCGGGCAGGCCGTCGCGGAAGGGACGGCGTTGCACGTGATCACGGAACCCGAGCGCGTCCACGAGGTGATGGACGTCGCGCTACGGAACCGGTTGTCGGCGACCGTCGGTCCGGTGACGCTCGAGGAGGCGTTCCTGACGATCGTCGGCCGCTCAATCGACGCGGAGTGAGAGGATGGCCTTTGGACTGAAGTGGTCCGGCTCCGGGATGTTCCTCGCCACCGAGATCCGCGTCCAGCTGCACGAATGGCTGGCGATCGTCACCGGCACGCTGACGCCGGGGGCGCTCCTAGTGTTCGTCGCGATCCTCGCTCGGGACCTCTTGCCAATCACGGTCATCGGAGCGCTGGTGTACTCGATGTTCCTCATTGGCCAGCGCGTCCTCAACGAGGCCGCGTACATCCGCATCGACCACAAGCTGAACGAATTGTATCACGCGAGCCCGCTCTCGCCGGAAGCCTACTTCGTC
>DASPXQ010000177.1:0-5948 GCA_035637195.1 Thermoplasmata archaeon
GACGCCGATTACGCTGAAGTGGCTCTCGGAGCACCCGGTCCCGCCTCAGAAGGCGTTCATCATCGGCCGCAACTTCCGGCCCGATGCGGTCGACTGGAAGCACCTGCCCGAGTTTCACCAGATCGAGGGCGTCGTCATGGAGGAAGGCGCGAACCTCGCGCAGCTCATCGGCGTGATCGAGGAGTTCTACCGCCGACTCGGATTCACGAGGGTGAAGTTCCGGCCCGGCTATTTCCCGTACACGGAGCCAAGCATGGAGCCGGAAGGCCAGCTGCCCGACGGACGATGGCTCGAACTGGGCGGGAGCGGGATCTTCCGGCCGGAGGTCACGGGTCCGATGCGCCTCGGGGCGCCCGTCCTCGCATGGGGCCTCGGGCTCGAGCGGGTCATCATGGCGATCGAGGGCATCACGGACATCCGGCAGCTGTACCTCAGCGACCTCGACTGGCTCCGGGATCACCGCGCGATCCTGTGACGGTTCGGACGCCGTCTTGAAATTCACGCAGGAATCTTTATGTGCGATTCAAGACTCTGCGCCGCGTCCGCCTATGTCCGCCGACGAGGAGATCGCCGCGGGAGAACAGGCCCTGGGTCAGCTCGACTACGATTCCGCATACAAGCACTTCGACAAGGCGATCAAGGCGGACCCGACCAGCGCGATCGCGCACTTCGGAAAAGCGGAGTCCGCGCTGGGTGTGCCGAAGGCCGAGGCCGACGAAATCCTCGGGCTTTACAAGAAGGCGATCGAGCTCGACGGACAGAATCCGCAGTACCGGGACGCGCTCGCTTCGTTCTCCGTCGACCTCGGCCGATTCAACGAGGCGGAGGAGCAGTACAACGCCGCCGCCCGGCTGGACGAGGAAAACGCGGCGTTCTACTGGTCCGAGTTCGCGGTTCAGTACGCGCGGAAGGCGCCCGTGATCATGGAGCAGTTCCTGGACGACAAGACGCGGGACATGATCCGCCAAAAGGCGCTCACGTACGCGTTGAAGGCGCTTGGCATGGAGAAGGAAGACGCGAAGCGCCTCCTCTAGTCGCCTAGGCGCGGACGCCCGGTCGCCTCGCGACCCGGCCCGCGCGGCATTCGACGCACACACTTCCGACGAGGTGCTCGTCGCACGCGGGCCGACCGCAGCTCAGGCAGGACCGCAACGTCGGTCGACGGCAGATGTGGCACAGCGTGGCGACCGCCATCGCATTGCGGTATCGGCGGTCGGGGCCATCAGGTTTTGCCGACCCCGGCGGTGCCGCCGTTAGCATGCTAACGCCGCGAAGGGCGCCCCGGACGGTCTGTGGCCCTAGAGCGCGCGCATCTCGCCGAACGTGGTGGACCGCTCCGCGAACGCGTTGTGCTTGTGGATCGACTCTTCCGCTTCGGACTTGACCCGCACCCACGTCGCGTCGGGCATCTTCGGGTACCTCTTCAGGAGGCGATCGAGCACCGCGCGCACCACGTCCTCGACGAACTTCGGATTGCGGTGGGCCAGCTCGACGAGCCGTCCCTCGTCCGGACGCTTGAGCAGGCCGTACGTGGGGGCGGAGAGGGATTCCTCGACCATGTCGATGAGATCGTCCGCCTCGATTTCCTGTCCCACCGGTTCCTGAAGGATGAGCGTCGTGCGGTTCCTTTGGTTGTGCGTGATGATCGGGACGCCCTCGGGCCACCGCTCGAGTTCGGGATGGGCTTTCATGATGTCGTCCCGGACGGTCTCCATCGCGCACGGACATGCGGTCATGCCGACGACCTCCACCCCGATCGACCGCTCGACGTCCCCTTCGCCTCGCCGGGCGTTCGCCCGCGCGACGAGCTCATACGACTCGAGCGAGGTGCGGCCCCACGGCGAGGTGCGTTCCAGGAAGTACGCCGCGCTGGCCCACACCTCGGAGGTCGTCGCGTACTCGTGCCTCTTGAGCAGCGAGCGCGCGATCGTCTCCGTGAGTTCCTCGAGGCTGCCGACCGGCTCGCGCACGGATCGATCGACGACCTCGTTGATCGCCTCGAGGTTCCGCGACAGGTGGGAGCCCTTCTGGTCCGGCGGCAGGTCGACGAAGACGTCTAGGGTGGTCGTGAGCGTGACGGACCGATTCGGTCGGCGCACCTGCACGGGCTTGACGACGCCCGTCACGCCGACCTTGTTCAGCCGGTACGCCGTGGGCACCCGCTCGTTCTGCACGTCCTTCGGGATGGGTTCGACCCCGGCGGCCTTACGGTCCGGTCGGCTTAAAACTTGCCGGCCCTAGACCTTCAGCGTCTTCCACTTCCCGCGCCGGAAGTGGTCCGAGATCACGGCCGCGCGGTACCAGTACTCGATGACGAGCGGGATCCAGATGCCGACGATGCCCCAAGAAAGGACGAATCCAAAGATGAACGACAGGGGCAGCCGGATCCCGTAGATTCCGCTGAGGGACGTCATGAGCGGGAAGCGCGTGTCCCCCGCTCCCCGAAGCGCACCATCGATCGCGAAGAATGCGCCAACCGCGGGGATGCTCACGGCGTGGATCCGGATGAACGTCACCGTGTACGCGATGACGGTCGGATCGCCGATGAACACCCGCGCGATCGGATCCGCGAACGCGAAGATTCCGAGGCCGATGAGCCCCGCGACGACGATGGAGAGTTTCGCGGCCTCCCATCCGCTTCGTTCCGCGTCGTCCGGCTCGTGCGCGCCGAGGTTCTGCCCGACGAGGGCCGTCGCCGCGAGTGCGAATCCGAACCCCGGCATGAACGCGAAGCTCTGGATCCGCAGCCCGATCTGGTGCGCCGCCAGGACGGCGGTGCCGAAGACGACGACCATGCCGACCCACACGAGGAACGCGACCTGGAGGAGGATCTGCTCGAGCGCCGCGGGCCACCCGATTCGGAAGATGCGGCGGACCGTATCCATGTGGAGCCACTCGCCACCCAACTGGAGCTTGAGTCGGCGCTTGCCCCGGAGGAGGATGGACACCAGGATGATGGCCCCCACGACGTACGAGATCGATGTGCCGATCGCGGCGCCCGGGACTCCGAGTCGCGGCACGTACGCGTTGCCGTAGATCAGGTTCACGTTGATCCCGAAATTCACGACGTTCACGAGGACCCCGATCCAGAGGGGCGTCACGGTGTCGCCCGCGCCCCGAAGCGCCGCGTTGCCGAGGAAGCTGATGAACTGGAAGAACACGACGAGCGAGACGATGCGCGTGTACGCGGCCCCGAGCGCTACGACGTCCGGGGCCGCGCCGAAGCCGGCGAGAATCGGCTCCGCGAATACGAGCCCCATGAGGGTGAGAGGGACCGATACGAACGCGCCGAGGACGAAGCTCTGCTTCAAGACGTGGTTCGCCTCGTCGATGTCGTGCCGACCGATCGCGCGGGCGACGAGGGCGATCGTCCCCGCGCTCACGCTGATCATGATCGAGAAGAAGAGGAAGATGAACTGCCCCCCGAAGCCCACGGCGGCCACCGCTGCGGGCGCCTCGGCGCCAAGGGAGCCTACCATGATCACGTCGATCGTGGTCGTGAGGGTCTGGAGGAGGTTCGCGATCATCACGGGCCACGCAAGGCTGAACACGGAGATGCGGGCCGCGCTCGCCGGGGCGGTCGCGGTCGCCATGCCGGCGTCGTAACGCCGCTCGCTATTTGGCCCTTGGCGTGCCGGTGTCGCCCACGACCTGGACGAGGATGTCTCGGGAGCGCGGCTTGTTGTCCAGCTCGAGGAACAAGACCTGCTGCCACGGGCCGAGCCCCGCTCGTCCGTCGATCACGGGGATCGTCAGGCTCGGTCCGAGGAACGTCGCGCGGACGTGGCTGTGGCCGTTCCCGTCGTGCCAGCGCCGCTCATGGCCGTACTCGATGGACGTCGGGAAGAGCCGCTCGAGCGCCTTCGGGATGTCCTCCTCCACGAGACCCGGTTCGAACTCGTTTGGGATGATTGCGCTCGTGCTCGAGGGCGTGAAGACGCATGCGAGCCCGGCGTGCACGCGGGACCTCGCGATCGCGGCCTCCACCCGGCCGGTGATGTCGATTCCCTGCACCCCGCCGGTCGTATCCAGACGGATCGTCTCGGAATATGCGGCCATGGGAACGGCATCGCGGACCGGGAAGAAGGTTCCTCGGACGCGGGGGCGTTAACCCTGTTTGGTGGTAACTCCCGAGGCGCGGCGCAAGCTGTCTCCGGCCAACGAAAGAAAGAGGTCGCGAGGGCCGCGCCCCGTCTTCCGACGGAGCTCGCCCGAAGCCCTCGCGGGTGGGCGTTTGGTTGGGGGGGAGGATTTACGTGATCCGCTTACCGAAGGCCGATGAAGCCCTGCTCGTCGAACGCGACGGGTCCGAGGTCCCACGCCGCCTGCACCGTCTCGGCCGGCTGGACCTCGACGTGGACGGCGTGGTTGTTCTGCTCCTCGATCTCCTTCGCCGCGCTCTCGACTTCCTCGGCGAGGGTCGTGAGGTAGGCCTTGCTCAGGTGGTCCACGACGCCTTGGACGATCGTGAGGACCATGTAGCTGACGACCTGCATCGCCTCGTTGAAGGAGAGCTGGTCCGCGAACCGGTCGAGCGAGTTGTTGTCGACGACCACGACGCTGTCCGCCTCCCGGCGGAACTCTTCGAGGCCCGCCTGGGCGAGCGCCGAGCGGCCCTCGCTCTCGAACGGCAAGATCGCGATCCCGATCGTGACGGCCCCGTTCGCGCGAGCGGCCCGCGCGACGATGGGCGCGGCGCCCGTGCCGGCGCCCCCGCCGAGGCCCGCGACGACGAAGACGATGTCCGAGGACAGCGACGCCCGGAGCTCGGGCTCCTGGGACTCCGCGGACGCCCTTGCGGCGGCGATGCGGTCCTCTTCCTCCGTGTGGGGGAGGAGGACCTTCACGTCGCACTCGGCCTTCGAGAGGCCGGCGGGGTCCGTGTTCACCGCGACGGTCTCGACGCCCTTCATCTCTCGGTCGTACAGGGCGCTGACCATCCGGCCGCCCGCGCCGCCGACCCCCACGACGGAGATCTTCGGGTCCACGGCGTCCTCAAACAGGCTGCTGATGACCTCGTCCACATAGTCCCTGGGTATCATCGAATTCCGGCCTCCACCTTATGCGCGTTCCGATCGAGGGAGGCCAGAAGGCTGTCCCCTCCACTGAAGGCGTGCATCCCATCCCTTCATGACAGGTCCCATCCCTTTTTTCCCTTCCCTGTATCTGGAGGTTACTTCCTTCCGGCGTCCTCCACGCCGACATCCTGCGTCATGGCGGTATGACCCCGTCCTTCGTTCCCGTCGATACCGAGACCACCTTGCCGGTCATCTTGTCGACTTCCTGCCTGTGGTCCTGGATCTCCTTCACCCGCTCCCGCGTGAACCACTCCTCGATGCTGCGGACGACCGCGTGCTCCCGGCTGAGGAAGTACCCGTCCGCCACGAGGCGGTCGATCAATTCGAGGTAGTACCGCGGGATGCGGATCGTCACCGTGTTGCCGCCCTCGCGGATCGTCTGGATGTACGCCTGGACCGCCTCGCGGACCAGGGCGGAGCGGTTCCCGTGCGACGTGTTCTCTTTGAGGAACCCGTCGATCAGCTCGAGGTTCTCTTTCTCGAGCCGCAGTGTGATCCGCTCGTTTTCGTCCATCCCGACACTCCTCGCCTCGACCGCGAAAGGGGTATGACGCTGTCATACACCTCACGCATTTTCTCGGCGTGTCGGACGCTGTAACCAGGTGAACGCACTTATACTCTTTGTCAATTGTCATACGACGTAGGACAATGGCCCTCCATCCTCTCTCCGACGAGGGTCGCGGGAGGGGGTCCCAGATTTTATTTCGTATGCCGGATAGAATACCTGGACTTTTGCGGTCGGATCGAGCGATTTCCGCCCGTCGGACGCCGCGAAAAGCTTTACGAGATAGGGTCCTATCGGCGACCGTGGCACGGAGGAAATCGCCGCGCGGCGGGGCCCGTCCACGCACGAAGAAGGGTCCTTCGAGG
>DASPXQ010000178.1:0-10682 GCA_035637195.1 Thermoplasmata archaeon
AGCAACAAGCGCGGACTGCAACTCATCGAGTCGAAGATCCGACGGCTGTCCCGCTACTACAAGGATCGCGGGGTTCTGCCGTCGGATTGGGATTACTCCCTCAAGTTGGCGGAACTTCAAGTGAAGTAGGTGACCGATGGCGAAGCGCCTGGACGACCTGGCGCCCCAAGGTCTTCTCGATCGCGCGCGGAAGGCGGTCGACCTCGTCGATGCGGCCTCGCGCATCCGCGTGTTCTGCCACTACGACCCGGACGGCACGACCTCTGCGTCGATCCTCGCGCGGGCCCTGATGCGTCGCGGGAAGCGGATCCACGCGTCCATGGCACACGCCCTCGACCGCGCCTCCGCGGACCGCCTCCAGGCCGAATCGAACGAGCTCCTCGTCGTGAGCGACATGGGCTCGGCGCAGCTCGATCTCTTGGAGCGGCTGCCCTATCCCGTCGTGGTGCTGGATCACCATAAGCCGGTCCGTGACTCCGATACGGTCGTCCACGTGAACCCGCATCTGCACGGCGTCGACGGCGCACGGGAGATGTGCGGTGCGACCACGACCTGGCTCTTCACCCTCGTCCTCGATGACCGGAATTGGGACCTCGCCGGCATCGCCATGGCCGGGGCGATCGGGGACATGCAGGCCGCCGGAGGGTTCGTCGGGGTGAACGGCGCGCTCTTCGCCGAGGCCGCGGACCGCAAGATTGTCGTGCCCGAGCGTCGGCTGTCCCTCCGGGACCTCCTGCTCGCGAAGGCGATCGCCCAATCGATCCGTCCGTACTTCCGCGGGCTATCGGGACGTCCCGATGCAGCCGCCGCCTTCTTGAAGAGGGCCGGCCTCGATCCCGACGCGAGCCTCCGTCAGCTCGAGCCCGCGGCGCGGCGGAAGTTGACGTCGGTGCTCGCCGCGCACCTCGTGGAGCAGGGAGCCGCTCCCGAGGCGCTCGACGCGATCGTCGAGGACCGCTACTGGATTGAGCCGGATCAGATCTATGCACAAGACCTCGAGGCGTACGTGAACAGCTGCGACCGGCTCGGCCAGGAAGGACTCGGGATGGCGGTGTGCCTCGGAGATCGGGAGGCGCTGGCGAAGGCCGAGGGGCTCCTCGACCAATACATGTCCCGCATGCTCGGCTATCTCACCCGCCTCGAACGCGAAGGGCTCTACGCGAAGAAGCACGTCCAGTTCTTCTACTGCGACGATGCAAGCCTCTCCGGATCCGTCGCGGGCACGGGGATGCAGTTCTTCTTCGACCAGACCCAACCGGTCCTCGCCCTCTCCGTACAGGACGGCCAAACGAAGGTGTCTGCGCGCGCCACGCGGGGGCAGATTGCATCGGGCATCGATCTCGCCGTCGCCCTCCGAGAGGCCGCCGCATCCGTCGGCGGGAACGGAGGGGGGCACAACATCGCGTCCGGCGCGACGATCCCGAAAAGCAAGGAAGACAAGTTCATCGGGACGGTCGACGAAATCGTCGGACGGCAGATCGGGTCGCGCAGCTCGGCTCAATAGTTGTCGAGGATCCGGCTGACCTCGCGCGCCTCGAGATCCAGCTTGAGGCCGGGCGACTCCAGCACCTTCACGTTGCGCTCCAGCAGCGCGAGCTCCTTCTCCTCCAGCGTATCCGGGCTCACCGGGAGGATGATGACCGCGCGGTGCTGCATGACGAATTCGTTCACATGCTCGACGAACATCAGGGTCTGCAGGAACCCGTTGTTGATGATCAGGTACTCGAGGCCGTCGAGCAGCACGGCGCCGTCCCCGTTGTTGTCCTCGATGAACTTCTGGATTACCTTCGCGAGCGTGCCGATCGCGGTCGGGTTGTGGAAGTCCTCGCCCGGGGTGTGGCTGAGCCAGATGATCCGGACGTCGGGGAGGCCGCGCTCCCGCCGCACGCGCTCCGGATACTGGCGGGTGATGCAGAGGCCCGGGGTCCGCTGTCCGAGCAGGAGTTCGAACAGACGGAAGCTCAGCTCGGGCTTCTTTTCTTTGACGAGGTAGCAAGAGCCTCTCTCGAGTTCCATGGGCATGCCCGAGCGAAGCGCCTCAGCCACCGGGCCCATGCCGCCGTCCTGTGGTTGCACCCATCCCATCGGCTTCTCCATAGCCCTCATCGACTCTTCAAGCTTCGTTCCAGATTATCAGCGAGCACTTTTGCCGGAATCTCCGGGAGCGAGATGAGCGTGGTCTTCCCGACGACGCCTTCGCCGCTCAGCTTCGTGTCGATCAGCCCGAGAGCGTCCAAGTCTCGAACATACTTCCAGAACTGCGTGTGGGCCCTCGGTTTCTGATCGTATTCCTCGCACACGACCGTGTACGCCTCCTCCGCGTCGCCCATCGTGATGTACGCCTTCTTGCGGCTCTTCCGCGCGACTGCGAGGAGGACGAGTTTCTTCGGGACATCGAGGAGGCCCAGCCGCTCTTGGACATCCGTCGGATGGACGTGGGCCTTCGCCCCCCGGACGTGTTCCGGCACGATCTCTTCGGCGCTCTCCTCGTCCGCGAGCATGCCCGCCTTCTCCAGGAGTTCGATCGCATAGCGCGCGTCGCCGAACTCGGACGCGATGTCCGCGATTAGGTCGATGAGGTCCTGGTCCACGGTCCCGGGATGCAGGGCGAGCTGCACGCGACCGATCACGATGTCCCGCAGCTCTCCGCGATCGTACCGCGGGAAATCGACCACGTTCGATCGGCGGAACGTGCTCAAGGCCGCGGCATCCATGTACTCGAGGGCGTTGGGCCGTTGAGAGATGAGGATCATCGAGATGTTGCCCTTCGCCGCCGTGCTCTCCTCCGCGATTCGAGCGAACGAGTAGATGAGGTCGGCCCCGCTCTTCTTCAGGAGTGCGTCGACCTCGTCGAGGATGACGACGAAATGGAGTCGGTGCTTCTCGAGATGCCGGCGGAGGGTCTCCATCTTCTCGGCGATGGAGAAGCCGCGCTCCGGGAAGTGGGCGTCGAAGTGCTGGAGCAACTTGAGGAGGACGGCGTCGTCCCCCATCCGCTGCCGGCAGTTCACGATGTCCCAGTCGACCGCGCGATTCGACTCCGAGGCGAATTTCTTGAAGTCGAGGCAGAAACGCTTCGCCGTGTGCGTCTTGCCCGTGCCGACGGGACCGTAGAGGAATGCGTTGCTCGAGGCTCCCGCCTCGACGATCGGACGGAGGAGACTGAACATCCGCTGGGTCTGTTTCTCCCGGTGGACCATCTTGTCGGGCAGGTAGTCGAACGACAGTTTGCCCGGGTCCTTGAACACGGACGGCCCGGCGCGGAACGACACGACCGCGCGAACGCGGCGGACGCGCATAACCTTTGCCTCCCGCATCCGAAACGCCATGAGGGAAGCGCGACATCGCGGGACGTGGCGGACCGCTACTTCTGCTTCGCATGCGGGCACGATCACCGGGCCGGCTCGGCGGTCGCGAGCGACCACAAGCGGTACAGCATCGAGGGCGGCCACGAGTCCGGCGGGATCTTCTCGGATCTCCGCGAGTTCTATCTGCAGACGAAGGGGATCGATGCCGCCTTTCGGATCCTCGGTTTCGCCGGCGTCCGAATCCACCCGCCGCGGTTCGGCCGCGGCTGGCCCTCCCGCACGGCGATCGAGAAGGCCTACAGGGAGTGCGCGAGGCGTCTCCATCCGGACTCCGGCGGAGACCCGCGCGAGTTCCGGAAAGTGCAGTGGGCCATCGAAGTCCTCCGCCGATACCGCCCGCCGGATGCGTGACCCCGCCGCGGCACAACGTTTATTCCACGGCGGCGGCTCTGATTCGGCCGGAGGTCTCGCGCATCCCGCGTTCGCTCCAAGAAAGCCTCGAAACCCTCGCGGACGACGTCCTCCTGGAACTCGGGCGCGCCCACGGCGTCGAAGCCGCGGATTCCCGAGGACGCGAGAAGATGATCCACGCCCTGCTCGGGCTGCCGGATTCGGCCGGCGTCGCCGCCGAGGCAGACCGTCTCTGGATCGAATCCCGGCTCGAGCGCTTGCGGCCTCGCCAGCTCCGGGAACTCGGGGAGCGGCATCGGGTGAGCCTGCAGGGCCTGAAGAAGAAATCGGAGCTCGTCGAGGCCCTCGCCGGATCGAAGGATCCGTCGGACATCCTGGCGGAGCTCGAGGCGATCCCCGAGAAAGAGCCGGGCTTCCTGTTCGGGAAGGAGACCGGCCCGGACGTCGAGCGGGTCGAAGCGCTCCTCGAGGCCGCGCGGAAGCGCTTCCAGGAGCGGCGGTTCGAGGCGGCCCTCTCCGCGGCACACGAGGCGTCGCGGATCGCCGAGCGCACGACGGAGCCGTTGCGCCGGACCTCGTGGTCCTACGCGATCCTCGCGGCGCAAGCGCTCTTGGAGCCGTGCGACCTGACGGATCCGGCCGCCGCCGACGCCGTGGCGGTCCTGAACCGGTCGCGCGACGCGTTCGTGCGGGGCTCCGTGGGCGACGACGCCCTCCTGGGGGATCTCGTCCGGGCCGCGGGCGACGCCCACGCGAAGGAGGCGGACCGGGTGCGCGAGCTCCTCGCCCAGACGCGGGACGCGATCCGGGAGGCGGCGAACTTGGGGGCGTCGGTCGCCCTCGCCGAAGACGCCTGGAAGCAGGGCGCCGATTTCCTCGATCGCCATCGCCTCGCGTCGGCACGGGAGAGCTTCGTCGAGGCGGGCCGGAGGGCGGGCGACGCGCGCACCCGCCGGATCGAAGAGGTCGAAGGGTCGGTCCCCGCGGTCGCGGACCATATCGAACTCGCCCGGAACGTCGGCGCCGACGTGCGGGAGGCCGAGGGCCTCCTGGACCAAGCGCGGACCGCGATCTCGGCGGTGGAGCACGGCCGGGCCGGGGACCTCCTGAAACGCGCGGAGCGCCTCGCGATGAAGGGTCAGCAGCGGCAGATCGAACGGGCGATTCAGCTTCGGCAGTCGCAAGTCGAGAAGGCGCAGGCGATCATCGCGGCGAGCGAGCCGGTCCTGAAGGAGGCGGAGTCGTACGATCTGAGCGCGGCCGAGGTGCGCACGCTCTTGCGCCAGGCGCGGGACGTCCTCGGCAAGGGCGACTACCTCGCGGGCCTCACTCTCGCCCGCAATGCGGAGGAAGCGGCCCGCCATCTCGAGGGACAGGTTGACGAGGAACGCCGGCGGCGTGGCATTTCGAAACCCGTGGCGGGGATGTGCGGCGTCTGTTCCTCGCGGCGGGTCGCGTTCGACGACGACGGCGGGGGACGGTGCGCGGACTGCGGCAGCGTCTTCCGCTGGCGAGGTCCTCTCGGGGTCTGGGAGCGTCTCCGGTCGCTCCTCGCTCCATAGCCTTTTATCGAGACCCCAGGATTCGGCGCCGGATGCGCAAGGGAGATTTGCTCCGTCGTAAGGTGGAGGACATCGATCTCGCCCGCGCCCGCGACGTCGCGGCGCTCGTGGCGGAGATGGACCGGGGCGGTGGCTTCACCGCAAAGAAGATCGCGGAGGGCGTCGGCATCCTGCGGACGATCTTCCGTCGGGCGGGGTGCACGACGTTCCTCTCGTTCCCGGCGGCCCTGATGGCCACCGGCGTCCGCGGGGTCTTGCGCGGCCTCGTCGAGCGGAAGCTCGTGGACGTCGTCGTGACGACGTGCGGCACCGCGGACCACGACCTCGCACGGGTCTGGAGGCCCTACTACCACGGGGATTTCGAACTGGACGACGTCGAGCTGCATCGGCTCGGCGTGAATCGGCTTGGCAACGTCTTGGTGCCAAACGAGTCGTACGGCCTCGTGCTGGAGGAGAAACTCCAACCCATGCTCCGCGCACTCTGGGAATCGGGCCGGCGGTCCCTGTCGACGAAGGAGCTCCTCTGGGAACTCGGCCGCCGCACTGGCAGCCGGGCCTCGCTGCTCTGGTGGGCCTGGAAGAACCGCATCCCCGTCTACGTACCCGCGATCTTCGACGGGGCCGTCGGCTACCAGCTGTGGTCGTTCTGGCAAGACCACAAAGCCTTCGGGATCGACCAGTTCCGCGACGAGGCCGAGCTCGCGGACATCGTCTTCCGCGCGAAGGAGACGGGCGCGTTGATGATTGGCGGGGGCGTGTCCAAACACCACACGATCTGGTGGAACCAGTTCCGGGGCGGCCTCGATTACGCGGTCTACATCACGACGGCGCCGGAGTGGGACGGCAGCCTGAGCGGAGCGCGGATGCGGGAAGGCATTTCGTGGGGGAAGGTGAAGGCGACCGCGAAGCAGGTGACGATCGAGGGGGATGCCTCCGCCCTCTTGCCAATGATGGTCGCCGCCGCCTTGCCGCGGAAACGCCGCTGATGCCGCGCGGGCATCACTTCACGAGGTAGTAGCCCGCGGCCTTCTCCCGGGCTTTTCGCCTCGCATACCCTTTCGACTGCAACTCCTGGAGGGCCGTGAGGACGAAATTCTTCGGGAGCTTGGACATCTTCGTGATCGCCTCCGCATCCCGCATCTTGTCCTCCGACGTGATGCCGGCGGACTTCATCGCGTCGTAGACCTTGTTGGCCCGGTCCGAAACGTCCTCGAGCACGAACGCGCCTCCCGTGCGCGGTTCGGGAAGTCGGAGGGATGTTAAATAACCTTTCCGGCGTTCGAAGCCTCCGTGTGCCCCGGCGAGTGCAAGGATCGGATGGCCGACGCTTTCGCGAAATTCGGTCGGGTCCCAATCGTCCGCCGGACGCGGACCGTTTCATCGGACGATCCCTCCTTTCGTCGGAAGGGCCGGACGCCGTTCTGGGCGGCAGGCGGTCTCATCCACGACGGCCGGGGAAACGTCGTCCTAGTCCGCGTTGGGCGACCCTCCGCGGGGGAGTTGTGGTTCACGCCCGGTGGCCTGCTGGAGACCGGAGAGACGACGGACGCAGGGCTCCGCCGCGAGGTGCGGGAGGAGGTCGGCGTCGAGCTGATGCATCCGGCCCTCACCCGAATTGTCCACGAAACGTTCACGGACGGGAGTCGGGCCCGGCACGGATATTTCGCTCAATTCATCGCCCGCGCGCAGTCCGTTGATCTCCGACCCGGACACGAGGTCATGGAAGCCCGATGGTTCGAGGCGCTACCCGACACGCTCGCGTTCCGCGAGGACTACGATGACGACTTCGTACGGGTTCGGAAGGCCGCAACCTTTTAGCGACTCGTCGGAATGGCGGACCGGGGACCGTGGGGAAGAGGGCCGCCCTGCTCGTCGTCGACATTCAGAACGACTTCTGCCCCGGCGGAGCCCTCGGTGTGCCGGATGGGGACGAGATCATCCCTCGCGTGAATCGCGCGGTCGGCCTGTTCACACGCCGCGGTCTGCCGGTCGTCTTTACGCGGGACTGGCACCCGCGGGTGACGAAGCACTTCAAGGAATTCGGCGGCGCGTGGCCACCCCACTGCATCCAGGGGACGAAGGGCGCGCGCTTCCATCCGGACCTCGACGTGCCGAAGGGGTCGCTCGTCCTCTCGAAGGGGATGGATCCCGAGGTCGATTCGTACTCCGGGTTCCAGGCGTTCACGGACCGCGGACGCGATCTCGAATCTGCGTTGCACGAGCTCGGCGTCGACGAGTTGGTGATCTGCGGACTCGCGACGGACTACTGCGTTCGCGCGACCGCGCTGGACGCCCTGCGACGAGGCATGCCGGTCCGGGTCCTTCGCGATGCGATTCGCGGCGTGGACCTGAAGCCCGGGGATTCGGAAATTGCGGAGAAGGAAATGCGAGTCCACGGGGCCCGCTTTTCGGAGAGTCGGGCGCTCGCGAGGCTCTTGCCAAAAGCACGATCCCCTCCCTGACAGCCGGCACCTGAAGGCGGCGAATCGTTGAAACCGACCCCGAGCGGTTGCAATCGGTGCGTGGGGGACGACCCCTCGCCGAGGTCGAACGCAATCCGAAGAACAATCGTATGAGGGCGCTTTAGGCGCCGCTCGCTCGGACCCTCTCGAATTCGGTTGTTCCCGGAGGGAATTGGGCGATGACATATCTTTAAATAAGTTGCACGTCATACGAACGTCAGACAACTGATCCGCACGATCGGCCAAGGTAAATCATGCCATCCGAATCCGAACGGGTGACCATCCGCCTGCCGCCCGATAAGGTCAAGGCGCTCCACCAGCTCGTGAAGAGCGGGGATTACGACACCGTGTCCGATGCAATCCGCGCCGCCATCGACCGGTTCATTGACATCCATTTCGCGCCGGACTACATCCGAAAGCTCATGATCGAGCTGCCCAAGGGGAATGTGGTGGATCTCCAGCAGCTCGTGAAGTCGGGAGACTCCGTGTCCGTCGAGGACGCAGTCCGCAACGCGGTCCGGGAGTATGTCCGCCGCCGGCTCCATAAGGCCATGGAAGGGGCCGAGCGATAGCGCATCGTGGCCGGGACGCGCGCCCCTCAGACGCGCGAGCATCGGCGATGGCCCGCCGAGCCTCGCCGGGGATGGGACCAAGGATGGGCCTCGAGACCGCACAGCGTTCCGGGAACCAGTCGTTCCTCGATTCGTTCGCCCTCGCCCGGCCGCGGGTCCTCGTCATCGGATGTGGAGGCGCAGGAGGGAACTCCGTGGCCCGTCTCCATCGGATGGGCATCCACGGGGCGCGGACCGTCGCGGTGAACACGGACGCCGTGCACCTCGACTCGATCCAGGCGGACCGCAAGGTCTTGATCGGGGGCGGAGTCACGCGGGGAATGGGAGCCGGCGGCAAGCCGGACATCGGTGAGAGGTGCGCGGAGCTCGCGGAGCAGGAACTCCGGAATCAGATCGGGGACGCCGACTTGACGTTCATCACGGTCGGCCTCGGCGGGGGCACCGGGACGGGGATCGCGCCGGTCATCGCGGACCTCGCGCAGGCCGCGGGCAGCGTCGTCATCACCCTGGCCACGACGCCGTTCCGGGCGGAGCGGGGCCGCATGAGCAACGCCCGGGCCGGAATCCAGCGTCTGCGGGGCTCCTCGGATTCGCTCATCGTGCTGGACAACAACCGCCTGCTGGACCTCGTCCCGAACCTTCCCGTCGAGCAGGCGTTCGCCGTGATGGACCACCTGATCAGCGAGGTCATCAAGGGCATCACGGAGTCGATCACCCTTCCCTCGCTGATCAATCTGGACTTCAGCGACGTGCGCACGGTCCTCGAATCCGGTGGGACCTCGACCGTGTTCTACGGGGAGAACGCGGAAGACGACACGGATCAGGTCGTCTCCGATACCCTCGACAACCCTTTGCTCGACGTGGACTACCACGGCGCCAGCGGCGCCCTCATCCACATCAGCGCGGGCCCGGGACTCCGCCTCCGGACGGCGAACGAGGTGGTGGCGGGTCTGACGGAGCAAATGCGGCCCGACGCGAATGTCATCTTCGGCGTTCGGGTGGGTCGGAAGTATGAAGGGATCCTCCGGGTCCTCGCGATCATGACCGGGGTCCGGTCCCCCATCCTCGACGAGGTGCGCGGGTCCGTCTCGATCGCGGACGTCGTCTCCGAGGTCGTCTCGTCGGGCTCGCTCGCGAGTGAGTTCCCGCGGACCTCGGGTCGTCGCTGACTACGTCGCGGGGGGCGGCGGGGTCGTCGGCATCATGTCGTCCTCGAACCCCTGGGTGAGGTGCTTCGGCTTCAGCCGGACGCGGATCGTCTCGGGCTTGGGCTTCAGGATGTTCCATCCCGCCTTCATGATCGCCCCTCCCGCGACCGTCATCACGAGGAAGAGGCCGAATGTGAGGAGGACGATCGCGATCGGGAGGAGGACGCCCGCAAAGTCCAGGTTGAGATTCAGCCCCGCTCCGGTCGGGGTGTTCACACCGCGTCCGGATCGCGTGTCCCCGATGACCGTGATCACCTGGGCCACTGCGAGGCTCTCCTTCCCATTCGCGTCCCGCACGACGAGGCTCGCCTGGTACGTCGTGTATGACGAGTATGTGTGCGTTGGGTTCTGCGCGCTACCTCGTTGCCCGTCGCCGAAGTCCCAGTCCCACACAACGATCTGGGCGTCTCCCGGTCCGCTCGAGTCGGCGAACGTGACGGTCGCGTCGTTGCTCGTCCAATCGAACGAGGCGGACGGTCCCGTGGATTGCTGCTGTTGCGGGAGCTGGTTGCGGAGCCAGGGCCCCGGGTTCGTGGCGATTGCGAACGCTTGCGAGAACGTGAACAGGATGACGACGAGACCCAGCGCGAGGATCCCGATTCCGAGGATCAGTTCAAAGAGGTCGCGTTTCAGACGGACCACCGGCTCGCGGAGCGAGCAGCCGTTCATAACCGAACGTACACCATTCTCGCGATTGAGAATTCCGTCCCCGCGGGTCAGCCATGAAAGATCGGTCGAGCGCGCACGTCTTGCGGCTCCGCGAGGGCCCGGAACGGACGCTCTGCGACCTCGGCCCGGATCCGCCGGCCCAACTCGTCGATGGACATCTCGGTTTGCGTCTTCGTCGCCCGGACCCGCACGTTCAGGACCCCGCTCTCGATTTCCTTTTTGCCCACGACGACGATGTAGGGGACCCACTCCTTCTCCGCGCGGCGGATCTTCTTGGCGAGCGTATCGTTCGTGTCGTCGAGGTCGACTCGCACCTCGGGCAACCGCTTGACGATCCCGCGGGCGTAGTCGAGCAGGTCTGCGCTCACGGGCACGACTCGTGCCTGCGTGGGCGCGAGCCAGACGGGGAGCATCGGCGGCTTCCCCCGTTTCGCGTCGGCACCAGCCTTCTCGAGGAAGGCGTACATGACCCGCTCGATCGCGCCGCTCG
>DASPXQ010000179.1:0-2997 GCA_035637195.1 Thermoplasmata archaeon
TGTCCGCGGTCGCCGCCCGCGCGGCCCGGTATGTCGTCCTCGCCCCGGGAAAAGAGGACCGCGAGGCGGTCGCGAAGCGACTCGCGGTGACGTTCGCGGTGCCAATCGAAGAAATCGCGCGGACGATGCCCCCGGGCGCGATCGAGATCGTCGAGCGCCACGGGCTCGAGGCGTGACGCGCGGCAAGCCTTTAGCCCCGAGCGGCCATACCGCGCCGTCGGGTTTTGGTGGGGTCATGTCTCAAGCCGATGCCGTGGTCGTTACACTACCCGAGGACGAACGACCCACTCGATGGTACAATATCCAGGCGGATCTGCCGGAGCCGCTCCCGCCTCCGAGGGACCCCGAGAAGGGGCCGTCGCGGATCAAAGCGCTGCCGAACCTCCTCCTTCGGGAGTGCCTGCGCCAGGAGAACTCGACGCAGCGATGGATCGACATCCCGCAGGAGATCCAGGACCTGTATCGGCAGGCAGGTCGGCCTCGGCCGCTGATCCGGGCCCGACGGCTCGAGAAGCGCCTCGGCACGCCCGCACGCCTCTACTACAAAGCGGAGTTCTACAGCCCGACGGGCAGCCACAAAGTGAACACGGCCCTCGCCCAAGCGTGGTACGCGAAGGAAGAGGGGTACGAGCGTCTCACGACGGAGACCGGCGCGGGCCAATGGGGAACCGCGCTCGCGTACGCCGCGAGCTTGGCCGGCTTGAAGACGACGATCTACTGGGTCCGGGCGGTCCACGACTGGAAGACGCAGCGGCGGCAATTCATGAAGTTGTACGGCGCGACGGTCCATCCGTCCCCGAGCAAGGAGACTGCGGTCGGACGAGCGCTCCTCGCGAAAGACCCGCACCACCCCGGGGCCCTCGGCATCGCGGTGTCGGAAGGGCTCGAGGACGCGCAAGGGGACGACCATGCGATCTACTGCCTCGGGTCCGTGCTCAACCATGTGCTCCTCCATCAGACGATCATCGGCCTCGAGACCCAGCGGCAGTTCGAGCTCGCGGGGGAGCACCCCGACGTCATGATCTCCTGCCTCGGGGGCGGCTCGAACTTCGGCGGCTTCACCCTCCCGTTCCTCGCGGAGGCGATCCACGGAAAGGACATCCGATTCGTCGCGGCCCAGAGCGCCGCCGCCCCGAATCTGCAGGGCGAGTACCGCTACGACTTCGCGGATCACGCGGAGATGACGCCGCTCCTGAAGATGTACACCCTCGGCCATCAAGCCGAGATGACGCCGGTCCGCGGGGACGGGCTGCGGTACCACGGTTGCTCCCCGATCCTTTCCCTCCTCCGCCACCGCGGGCTCATCGACACGATCGCCTACCCGACGGACGAGCGACACGTGTTCGAGCGCGCCCGGACGTTCGTCCAGACGGAGGGGTTCCTGCCCGCGCCGGAGAGCGCGTACAGCATCGCCTGCGCGGTCGACGAGGCGCTGAAGTGCAAGGAGTCGGGCGAGGCGAAAGTCATCGCCTTCAACGTGAGCGGACACGGCTTCATGGACATGGAAGGGTACGCCGAGGTCCTCGGGCTATGAAGGTCCGTTCGATCAACGGGAGTGCCCGCATCAACTTCATATGAGACATCCGGGTGCTAGGACACGACACCCAGTGTGGGGAGTGGAGTCCGTGGGAGCGTACGCGAGGACCGTCGCCTTGTTCGTTCTGCTGACGGGCATCTTCGTGCTGTTCGGCTACGCGATCGGGTCGGTCTGGTTCGGCAATTGGATTACCGGTGCAATCCTGTTCCTGCTCTTGGCGGGCGCGATGAACGCGATCGCGTACTTCGCCTCGGACCGGATCGTCCTCTGGTCGTATCGGGCAAAGCTCGTGACGGAGGCGGAGGCCCCGGGACTGTATCGCATCGTGCGGCAGGTGACGCAACAGGCGAGCCTCCCGATGCCTAAGGTCGCCATCGTCCCGACGCAAACGCCGAACGCCTTCGCGACGGGCCGGAACCCCGAGCATGCGGTCGTCGCGGTGACCGAGGGAATCCTCCGGCTGCTGAGCGAAGACGAGCTCCGCGGGGTCCTCGCGCACGAGGTCTCCCACGTCCGGAACCGGGACATCCTCGTGATGTCGGTCGCCGCCACCCTCGCCGGCGCGATCTCCTTCATGGCGCGGATGTTCTGGTGGAACAGCCTGTTCGGCGGGTCCCGAGACCGGAACGGGAATGGGGCCGCGATGATTCTCGCCGTCGTCGGGATGGTCCTCGCGCCGATCGCCGCGCTCCTCGTGCAGCTGGCGATCTCCCGCAGCCGGGAATACAAGGCGGACTACAGCGGCGCGAAGGCGATCGGGCAGCCGCTCGCCTTGGCGTCCGCGCTGGAGAAGCTCGAGGTCGAGAACCGCCGCCGGCCGATCACGTTCGGCAGCCCGGCGTCCCAGAGCCTCTTCATCGTGAACCCGTTCCGCGGAGGCGCGTTCGTCCGCATCTTCGGCACGCACCCGCCGATCCAGGAGCGGATCGCGCGGCTTCAGGCGCTCGCGCAGGGAATCGACCGGTACTGAGGCTCAGCCGAACTCGTGCCCGACGTGCCGTCCGTGGCGGGCATCAAGGTCCTTGATCTGGTCTCGGACCTCGAGGTTCGGTTCGAGGACCTCGAACTCCTCGAGGTAGTTCCGGTCCTTGTAGACGACCGTCGTACGGCCTTCCTTCACCATGCGGATCACGAGGTTGAGGTCCCCGCCGCCTTCCGGTCCTTCGTACAGCGTGTAGAAGCCCATGAAATGGCCGACGATCTCCTCGAAGCCAGAATGCGGGTAGTAGAATCGGAAGCGGACGCGGTCTCCGGGGTAGATGTCCATCTTGTCGAGGAGCTTCTCGTCGAGGACGCCCGCCTTCTTGAGGATGCGTCGCTCCTCGGTGATGTCGTCCTTCTGCTCGACCATTCCGAGGGTCGGGACATACACCGTTCGACTTAAACCAGCGCCCGGTCGTCCCTGAACGCGCCCAGGGGCGGACCGGAACCAACCTTGACCCGGGCGGCGCACCTGGCTC
>DASPXQ010000180.1:0-5919 GCA_035637195.1 Thermoplasmata archaeon
GACGGGATGGCGTCGGTCTCGAACACGCCGGTCCTCCGCGACGAGCCTCTCGGAGATGGGACGCACCGCGTGCGGTTCGCGAAGACGCCGAGGATGTCCACGTACCTGTTGGCGTTCGTCATCGGACCGCTGGAGGCCCTCAAAGGCTCGACTCGAGGCAAGACGGAGATCGGCGTGTGGGCCCTTCCCGATCGGGTCGGCCACGGTCGTTGGGCCCTCGAGAACGCCTCGCGCATCCTCGACTATCTGAACGAATACTACGGCATCCCGTATCCGCTCGAGAAGCTCGACCACGTGGCCCTCCAGGACTTTGCGGCCGGCGCGATGGAGAACTGGGGCGCGATCACGTACCGGGAACGGATCCTGATCTTCGACCCGGCCACGTCGTCGGCGCAGACGAGCCAGAACATCGTGGACGTCATCGCGCACGAGACGGCCCACATGTGGTTCGGCGACCTCGTCACGATGGCGTGGTGGGACGACCTCTGGCTCAACGAGAGCTTCGCGTCGTGGATGGGGAACAAGGCGGTCGACGCACTCCACCCGGATTGGCGCATGTGGACGCAGTTCCTCTTGTTCGACACGATCCGCGGCCTCTCCCTGGACGGCCTCCGGAACTCGCATCCGATCGAGGTCCGGGTCGAGGACCCGGCCGAGATCCGCGAGATCTTCGACGAAATCAGCTACAGCAAGGGCGCCTCGATCCTTTGGATGCTCGAGCAGTTCCTCGGGGAAGACGCATTTCGGCGCGGGCTCCGGAGCTACTTGAAGGCGCACCGATACGGCAACGCCCGTACGGAAGATCTCTGGAGCGCGCTCCAAGACGCGTCCGGAAAGCCCGTGCGGTCTTTGATGGGGACTTGGGTGAAGCAGACCGGCTTCCCCCTCCTCGATGTGCGAGTCTCGAGGACGGGAAAGGATGCGACGGTGCGGCTCACCCAATCGCGGTTCCTGTACGAGCACGTCGCGGGAGCCCGGGAGGGGAAGGCGCTCTGGAAGGTTCCAATCCGGATCGCGCGGGCGGGTGCCCCCGACATCGAACGGTCCCTGTTGCAGAAACGGACCGAGACTCGCTCCGTCGCAAAGGGGAAGCGTCTGTCGGAAAGGGACTGGATCAAGGTGAACGCGGGGCAATCCGGCTTCTACCGGGTCAACTACCCTCCGGACGAATGGGAGCGGCTTCGGCGGGCCGTCGCGGCGGGCGAGCTCGAGGCGCGAGATCGACTCGGGCTCCAGAACGATGCGTACGCCCTCACGGTCGCGGGGTATCTGCCTGCGACGGCGTTCCTTGAGCTCACGTCGGCCTACAAGGACGAGGACGATACGACGGTTTGGCAAGGGATTTCGGATTCGTTGATCGGATTCGAAAGCCTGATCGCCGACCGACCGTACCTCGAATCCTTCTATCGATACGCGAGGGACCTGTTCCGACCGGTCGTCACGCGCACGGGTTGGGTCCCGAGGAAGGGAGAGGGGCATCTCGGCGCCCTCCGCCGCATGACCGTGCTCGCCCGCCTGGGCCACTACCTCGACAAGCCGGTGTTGGACGAGGCGTCGAGGCGCTTCGCCACCTACCTGAAGGACTCCGCATCCCTGTCGCCCGACCTGCGCGCCGTCGTCTACGGGCTCGTCGCCCAGGAGGCCGAGGAGCCGACGTACGAGACCCTCTGGGGGCTCGAACAGAAGTCCGTGCTCCAAGAAGAACAGGTCCGCCTCCTCGTTGCCCTCACGCGCACCCGACGGGAATCCCTCCTCCGGGAAACCCTCGCCCGGGCCCTCTCGGACGCCGTTCGGTTCCAGGATGTGCCGATCGTGATCCGGGGCGTCGCGACGAGCCGACCGAGCGTCGGGAGGGACCTCGCGTGGACGTTCATCAAGACGAACTGGGATGAGTTGTATCGGCGGTATTCACCTTCCGGATTCCTCATCCGCGGGCTCGCCGCGGTCCCGGAGACGTTCGCAAGCGCCGATCGGGCGCGGGAGATCGAAGCCTTCTTCAAGGGTCA
The DNA here is from genome assembly GCA_035637195.1 of Thermoplasmata archaeon. Taxonomy (GTDB): domain Archaea; phylum Thermoplasmatota; class Thermoplasmata; order RBG-16-68-12; family RBG-16-68-12; genus RBG-16-68-12. Next base: position 2,007 of record DASPXQ010000180.1, read on the forward strand.
TCCGTCGCCCGGCGTCCGCCGAACCGTGAAACAGGTGATGGAGAAGATCCGGGTGAACGCCGCGTGGCTCCGGCGCAACGACAAGGATCTCGCCTCCTGGTTCCGGGAGCACGCCGCCCGAACGGGTCGGCCGTGAAGGGACGAAGTGCCCCTGCCCGCGAGCGAACCTTTTTCTCCGAGGCGCACGATTCGAACCGCGGAATGGCATCCGTCGACGTGAATCGAAAGGTGAAGGCCGGAAAGCACGCGATCCTCGACGTGTTTCCGGGTCTCAATCGATCCCCCGCCTTCCGCAAGATTTTCCCGGACGGATTGCGGGAGGAGGTCCTGCGCGACTGCCGGATCGAGGTCGTGCCGGAGGACATGTACATGTACATCGACGACACCGCCGGAAACGTCGTCGCCGGACTCGGGTACCTTCGGCAAGGCGACGAGAAGATCCTCTACCTCGATATCCTGCACGAGCTCACCCACATCCGGCAGTGGCACGCCGGTCGGGAGCTCTGGGACCGACGATATAACTACGTCGACCGGCCGACGGAGGTCGAGGCGTATCAGGTCGCCGTGGACGAGGCCCGTCGCCTCCGCATGACGGACCGCGAGATCGCCGACTACCTGCGGGTTGAGTGGACGAGCCGGGAGGAGCACGAGCGGCTGTGCATGCACCTCGGCGTCCGCAGCCCCGAATCGCGCGCCGTCTGAAGGCAAAGGGCTCAAATCAGCGAAGCAGGTTCCGCGCCGGGTGGGACGATGACTCGGATTACGATGGAGGAGTTCACGAAGGTCGAGATGCGCGTGGGCAAGGTCGTCGACGTGCAAGACTTCCCCGAAGCACGCAACCCCTCGTACAAGCTCTGGATCGACTTCGGATCCCTCGGGGTCAAGAAGAGCTCCGCGGCGATCCGCCGATGGTACGGCAAGGAGGACCTTGCCGGCCGACACGTCGTCGCCGTGACGAACTTCCCGCCCCGCCAGATTGGTCCGTTCCTGTCCGAGGTCCTGTGCCTCGGCGCGGTGCAGTCCGACGGGCGTGTCGTGATGCTCCGTCCGGATTCGGAGGGAGAGCCGGGTGCTCGGATCGCCTGATGCGAACCGGGAGTTCTTGGCCCGCGCGTGCGGCATCCTGATTCACGACGGCGCCGTGCTCGCCCATGAGGGAGACGACGGACACGGCGGCCGGGGCTACGCGCTCCCAGGCGGCCACCTCGAATTCGGCGAGACGCTCGCGATGTGCCTGTCGCGCGAGATCTATGAGGAGAGCGGCCTGAACGTCGAGGCCGAGAAGCTCGTGTACGTCCACGAGAACTTCTACACCCTCCGGGACGTCACGACGCACGAAATCGGATTCTACTTCCTCGTCGACCTGAACTCCGAGTTCCCGACGCCGGACCCGCAAGGCTACGTCCCGAGCCGCGAGTCCCACATCCGGATGCGCCTGCTGCCGCTCTCAGAACTCCGCACGTTCGCTTTGATGCCCTCCTTCCTTCGAGACCGCCTTCCTTCGGACGCGCGGGCGCGCTTCGCCGACCCAACCCGGCATCTCGTCTCCCGGGACTGACGATGACCCTCCGGATCCGTCCGCTGCGCCTCCGCGACTACGACCAGATGATCTCCCTCTTCCGGACTTGCGGCTTGGATCCGAAGATTCGAGGGAGAGATTCGCGACCCGCGATCGCCCGGCAGCTCCGATCCCACCGCGGCCTCTACCTCGGCGCAATCGACGGGAATCGGCTCGTGGGGACGGTCCTCGGGACGCACGACAGTCGCAAGGGTTGGATCAATCGGCTCGCGGTCCATCCCTCCTATCAGCGGCGCGGACTGGCACGCCGGCTCGTGCGGGCCTGCGAGCGCGCCCTGCGGGCTCGCCGCATCGAAATGTTTTGCGCACTCATCGAAACGGACAACGACGCCTCGAAGGCCGTCTTCCGTTCGCTCGGCTACCGGATCGTCGAGCTCTCGTACGCCCGCCGGAAGCTCCGCGATGACATCTAGGCGATTACGCTCAGTTCCTTGCCGATCTTCTCGTACGCGTCGAGGGCGTCGTCGAGGTCCTGGCGCTTCAGCCCCGCGTTCACGATGTTCCGGATGCGCGCCTTGTCCTTCGCGACCATCGGGTACACGATCGGCAACGCGAACACGCCCTCCTCGAAGAGCCGGTCGCTGAAGCGCTTCGCGGTCGCCGAGTCGCCGAGCATGACGGGCGTGATGGGCGTCTCGCTCCGTCCGATGTCGAAGCCGAGCGAGACGAGGCGCTTCTTGAAGTACTTCGTGTTCGACCACAATTTCTTGACGTGCCTCGGCTCCTTCTCGAGCACGTCGATCGCGGCAGTGCAGGCGGCCGTCACCGCCGGAGGATGCGATCCGCTCAAGAGCCAGGTCCTCGACTTGTTCAGCGCGTAGTTCCGGAGGTCGTTCGAGCCGGCGACGTAGCCCCCGACCACGCCGAGGGCTTTCGAGAACGTGCCCAGCTCGACCTGGATCTTGTCCTCGACGTGGAAGTGCGACGCGACGCCCCGGCCGCCGTCCCCCAGGACGCCCTCCCCGTGGGCGTCGTCGATGTACACCATCGCCCCGAATTCCTCGCTAATCTTCGCGATCTCGCCGACCGGCGCGATGTCGCCGTCCATCGAGAACACGCCGTCGCTCACCACAAGGATCTTCTTCGCGGAGACGTCGGCTTCCTTCAGCGCGCGTTCGAGATCGCCGACGTCGCGGTGCCGATAGATGATGCGCTGGGCCTTCGTCAGGCGGACGCCGTCGATGATGCTCCCGTGGTTCAGCTCGTCCGTCAGGATCGCGTCGCCGTCGCCCGCGAGCTGCGAGATCAAGCCCGCGTTCCCGGCGAAGCCGCTCATGTAGAACAGGGCCGCCTCGCGTCGCTTGAAGCGGGCGATCCGGCGCTCGAGCTCCTCGTGGAGGTCCATGTTCCCCGCGATCGGCCGCACGCTCCCGCTGCCCGCACCGTGCGTCTTGATCGCCTCGCGGGCCGCGCGCTTCACCTTCGGATGGTTCGACAGGTTCAGGTAGTTGTTCGAGCAGAGCATGATCACCGTCTTCCCGTCGACGATGCTGCGCGGAGCCGACGGCCCTTGGAGGACTCGGAGCTTCCAGTCGAGGCTCTGCGCGACGAGGCTCTCGTACTCCGCGCGCATCCAGGAGGTCGGATCTCGGTTCGCCAGCGTCATCCCTCCATCGGGAACGCGACCTTGCCGCAGTTGCCGCTCCGCATCACGTCCATCGCCTCGTCGTACCGGTCGAGCGGGAACTTGTGCGTCAGGAGGGGCCGCAAATTCGCGTTGCCGCTCTTCAGGAGGCCGCCCATCTGCTCCCACGTCCTGAACATCAGTCGGCCGTGGATCCCGTGGATCGACGCGCCTTTCGTCACGAGCTCCGACATCGGGATCGTCACGTCCTTCGTGTAGAACCCGAGGATGTGGATGCCCCCCGCCGGGCGGACGATCTCGAGCGCCTGCCGGAGCGCCTGTTCGCTCCCCGACATCTCGAGGACCTCGTCGACGCCCTCGCCCGACGTCAGGTCGTTGATCTCATCGACGAGGCTGGCTTTCGACGCGAGCACGTGGTGCGCTCCAACTTCCTTCGCGAGGTCCATCCGATATCGGTTCGTGTGGCCGATCGCGATGACCCGCGCGGCGGCCATCGCGCGACATAGGGAGACGGCCATCAGGCCGATCGGTCCGAGCCCGAAAATCGCGACGGTCTTCCCGGGGACGTTCGCGTTCGTGACCGTGTACACCGCGTTGCCCAGAGGATCCTGCATCGTGGCGAGCTCCGGCGGAAGGTCCGGGTCGTTCACGATCACGTTCGTCGCGGGGACCTTGAGATACTCCGCAAAGGCGCCGTCCCGGTCGATCCCGAGGATCGACACGGTCTTGCAGACGTGCGCGTTGCCCGT
>DASPXQ010000181.1:0-2971 GCA_035637195.1 Thermoplasmata archaeon
CCATGTGGATGATCGGGAGGTACGCGAGGCCGGCGCCGATGAGCCCCGTGGCCATGCCCGCGCAGCCCCAGTTCAGCTCCTCCATGACGATGACGTGCGTCAGGGTTGAGTCGATCCCGCCGCCTCCGTAGGGCTCGGGGATGAACGCGGTGTCGAGGCCGAGGGCGTGCGCCTTCCGGATGATGTCCCACGGAACCTCGCCCTTCTTGTCGTACTCGAGGGCGACCGGCCGCATCTCCCGCTGCGCGAACTCGCGGGCCGTCTTCTGAAGGAGCCGTTGCTCCTCCGTGAGATCAAAATCGACCACCGCGATTCCCCTCGACCGGCGCTTCCCGTGAGACGATGGCCGGTTCTCTATTTAATGGTTGGATTCGGACGGCCTCGCGGACGCCAGTTTGACAAGGGAGGGACGCATACCTCCCACGGAGGACGCGATGGCGCTGCCCCGCTTCTCGCCGCGGACCGCGTACACGCTCTTCGCCCTCGCCCACGCCGTCGGCGGATTCGCGATCCTCGTCGAGATGACCGGAGGGGACTGGGACATCCGGTGGCACATCCGCCGCCTCGTCGAGGTCTTCTGGACGCCGCCGCACACGGTGCTGTACAGTGGCCTCGCGATCGCTTTCGCGTCCGCGTTCGGCGCGCACGTCCTTCAGCTCCTCGGGCCCGTGCCGCCTCGGCCCTTGCGCGTCGGGATCCGCGTCGCGCTGATCGGGCTGGCGACGCAGCTCGTGGCGGGCGGATTCGACACGTGGTGGCACGCGACGTTCGGCGTGGACGACGCGCTGAGCCCGCCGCACGTCCTGCTGATCGGCGGGATGGTGATCTCCGCCTTTGGCTTCATATCGGGGCTCGTGGTGCTGGCGCGGGCGTCGGCGTTCTGGGCGACCGCGGTCCCAAGCGTCCGGCGGCTGCTGTACGCCGCCATGCCCGCTGCGTTCGTCGCGCTCTTCTACGCGCTCTGGGGCTTCAGTTGGGTCTTCACGTATCCGGGATTCACGAAGCCGCCGTTCCTCGCGGAACTATGGCAGCGGAGCATCGTCGGGATGCTCTTTGCAACGTTGCTCCCGTTCATCGCGCTGTCCGCCGCACGCCTCCTGCCGTGGTGGGGCGGCGCGACCGCGACCCTGGCCCTCGTGACGATCGACGTCACCCTGGTCGACGCGCTGATGGGCTCGCCGCCGGACGCTGCCTCGCTGGCGCTCGGCCTCGCGCTCATCCTCGTGCCGGCTATCGTCATCGATTTCGTCGTGAAGCGTTATCCATCCGAGCGCGTCCGGCGCGTGACGACGCCGCTCCTGGGGATGGCGGGCGGAATCTTGGGTGGCCTCTTCGCGGGCGGGCCCGTGCTGGCCATGACGGGCGGTCTCAGTTCGAACCCGCCCTGGTACCCGTTGCTGTTCGTGGTCGGCGGTTTCGTCGGCGCGTACGGGAGCGTGCTATTCGCAACGACGGTCGAAACGCTCCTCGGCGCCGCGGGGACTCCCGCGACCCCCGTCGCCGCCTCCGCGGACGGTGGAATCGGACGGCGCGTGACGTGAACGTCTTCGTGGCCGGCGCGACCGGCGTGTTGGGACACCGTCTCGTTCGCCGCCTGACGGGTCGCGGCCACCGCGTCGTCGGGTCGGTCCGCGACGAGGTCGGTGAGGCGGCCGTACGTGCCGCCGGCGGGGAACCGCGACGGGCGGACCTCTTCGATGTCGATTCTCTCGCACGGGCCGCCGAAGGGGCCGACATCGTGATTCGCGCCGCGACGAAGATTCCGGCGAAGCTGCGGACCTCACCGAGGCACTGGGCCGAGAACGACCGGATCCGGATTGAAGGGACGAGATCCCTCACGGAAGCCACAGCCCGAATCGGAGCCAAGGCGTACGTTCAGGAGGGCATCGTCTGGGCCGTCCGGAATCCCGATGGATCGCCGTTCGACGAGGACGCGCCTCCCGCTCCCGACCCGGTCCTCGCGTCCGCGTTGGAGGCCGAGCGGATCGCGCGCGATGCGGGGTCGCGGTACGGCTTTGCCGCAGGGACGCTCCGATGCGGCGGATTCTACGCCGCCGACGGGTGGCACACGCGCGTGATGGGAGAGGCGCTCCTCCGCCGGAGGCCCCCGATGATCCGGGGGGCGTCCCCCATCTGGTCGTTCATCCACGCGGACGACGTCGCGGGCGCGTTTGTCGCGGCCGCGGAGGCGCCGCGGAGCGGCGTGTGGCATGTGGTCGACGACCGACCGGTCGCATTGGCCGAGTTCCTTGGCGGGCTGGCGAATCGGTTGGGCGCGCCCGCTCCGAGGCAGATGCCGGCGTGGCTCGCGCGCCTCGCGCTGGGCCGGTACACGTTGGAGCTGCTTCGCACGTCCTTCGTGACCTCGAACGCCCGGTTCCGACGGGACTTCGGATGGCGGCCGCAGTATCCGACGTTCGAGCAGGGTCTCGACGACGTCGTCGCAACCTGGAAGGCCGAAGGATTCCCTCGACGGAAGGTCTGATCCTTTGGACCGCCTCGCCCGAGTTCTCGTGGCGCTCGTAGTGCTCCATTTGGCGGTGACCGTCCTTCACGCCGCCGCGCACGCCGCGCTCCAAATCCTCCCGGCGGGGGTGGATCTCGCATTCATCGTCGGCGTCATTCTGGTCGGGCCGGTGGCCGCGGCGGGACTCCTTCGATTCCAGCGTCTGGTCGCATCGGTTCTCGCCGCGGTCTTCATGGCCCTTTCGTTCGTGTACGGCGTCTACAACCATTTCCTCGTGACAGGTCCGGACCATCTGTCGATCGTCTCGTCCGAAGCGTGGACGGCCGTCTTCGTGATCAGCGGGGCGACCCTAGGCGTGCTCGAGATTGCGACCGCGGTCGTCGCGCTGGTCGTGTTCCGGAGTTCCTCTAGAACTCCTTCGGGACCTGCTGAGCCACCTGCGTGATCCGGTTCAGCTGTCCCGTGAGCGCCATGATCTTCGGCATCGATCCGCGAAAACGGATC
>DASPXQ010000182.1:0-4623 GCA_035637195.1 Thermoplasmata archaeon
ACGATCGCATCGGCCCGAACTTCCGCGGATCCTGCCCTCGCGCTCAGCTCGTCGTTCTATGTGCCGTTCGATCTGCGCTTCGCGTCCCATGCGTACGCGACCTTCAACTACACCGGCCAGGTCGCGGATGCGAACGATCGCCTCCACCTGCAGGTCGCCATGGAGCCTTCATTAACGGCGTGGACGGACCTCTCGTTCGGGACCCCTCTCGGGACGTCTGTGGATCTGCCCTCAACTTCGGTGGGCACCTGGGTGAACGCCACGGTGGCCCTCGACGCATACCTCGGACAGCGCGTGCGCCTCCGGATCAACTTCACGTCGGATGGCGCGGGCAACGGACCAGGGTTCTTCATCCGAGATTTCGCGCTGCACGCCCCTGCGGACTACGAGGGCGAGGTCGTCGAGACGGACTCGCACTACCTCGTCGGCACCCTCAGCTTCTCCGACCCCGCGCTCCCCTCGGGAGGCATTCAGCTGATCCGCACCCCCGGTGGCGAGATTCTGTATTACTCATCCGCCAGGGACACAACGGCGGTGCCGGCCGACTCCATCCGCTTCCGCACGTTCGACGTCACGGAGAACCCGCAGATCCTGTTCGGCATCATGCTCGTGGCGTCGTACGCCATCTCGCGCCTCCAGGACGGCGCGTACGACCGGTATCGCGAGGCCCATCCGAGCGTGTATCGGCCCGCGGTCCACAAGGTGAAGTGGCTGCACAATCTCGGCCGCGTCGCAATCGGCGTGCTGATCCTCTTCTACTTCGTCCCGACGGCGCTCGGGGTGATCGGCCTCCGTGTCTACGTCTCCGGGCCCGCGTACTGGTTCCTCTCCCTGACCCTCGCCCTCCTCGTCGGATTCGTCACGCGGGCGTACTACCGACAGAAGCTCGAGGAGGCGCCGCCGCCCGTCGTCGACGAGACGCCGGTCCTCCGGAGTCGCGAGGAAGCCCCGCCGCCGCCCGAGCCCGCCGCCACGGTCGCCCACTGCACCCATTGCCTGCGGGAGGTGCTCGAGGGCGACAAGACGTACAACTGCACGTGCGGCGCGGTGTACCACCTGAGCTGCGCCGCCGGCCTCATGCGCTGTTCGAACTGCCGCAAGCCGATCGCCATCGAGGTCGTCCGCGAGAATAAGGTCGTCTCGATGCGCTGCGAATCGTGCGGGGAGTTGCAGGTGATCCCCGAGGGCGCCGATCCCCGCGCGGTCACGTGCGAGCGCTGCGGCGGCCGTCTCCGCCATCTGGACGAGGGGAAGCGGTACCTGATCGTCGCGAGCAATCCCGCGATCGCGTTCGCCTGGATGCAGGACCTCACGAAGGAAGGGAAGCCGTCCCTTTGTCTCTCGCCCGCGGCCCCGGACCGGCTCCGGCTCGAGTTCGGCGAGGACGTCCAGTTCCTCCAGGTCTCGTCGCAGGCGACGAATGCGATCGATCCGCGGAAGCTCGATCCCGCCGGGCTCAAGGCGATCCTCCCGCTCGCGCGGCAGGGCAAGGGCGGCGTGATCCTGTACGACGGCTTGGATCGGATTATCTCGGAAGCGTCGATGGGCGACGTCATCCGATTCCTCCGGAAGGCGAACGACATGGCGTTCGTGCACGGCGTGACGGTGATCGGGCGCGTCTCGCCGCGCGCCCTCGCGGACCCGGATCTCCGGCGGCTCCGCGCGGAGTTCGACGAGTACATGGACCTCTCGGCCCAGATGTGAACTCAGACGTCCGGAGGGCCGGACCACCGCGGGCCCAACGCGTGCTCGACGCCGAGGTGGTCGAGGATGCGCGCGACCACGAAATCGATCAGGTCGTCGATTCGGCTCGGCTTGCCGTAGAACCCCGGAGAGGCGGGGAGGATTACGACCCCGAGGCGCGCGAGCTTGAGCATGTTCTCCAGCGTCACCGCGCCGAGGGGCGTCTCCCGCGGCACCAGGACGAGCGTCCTCTGCTCCTTCATCGCGACGGCCGCGGCCCGCGTGACGAGGTTGTCCGCGATGCCCGTGGCGATCTTCGCGAGGGTCGTGCCGCTGCACGGCACGACGACGACGGCGCGGAAGGGATGCGACCCGGACGCGGGTCCGGCCGCGAGGTCGTCCCCTCGATAGATCGTCCGGGCTCCCGCGGCGAAGGCCTTGAGGGACAGCCCCGCTTCGACCTCGATGACGGCCTGCGCATCGCGCGTCACGATGACGTCCGCGCGGTCGCCAAGGACCTCGATCAGCCGACGGGCGTACGCAACGCCGGATGCGCCCGTCACGCCGACGAGGATCTGCGGCTCCGAGGTCACGCCGACGGAAGGACCCCGGGGCCGGATGAAGGTTCCGCGCCCCGCCTAGCGGCGGACGGCGAGGCCCAGCAGGGCCAGGAAGAAGCCGACGCCGGCGAGCGCCTCTCCCGCCAAGAAAATCGAGTACACCCCGACGAACTGGCCGTACGTCGGATTCGCGGGGAGGCCGAGGAACAACGCGTCGCTGATGACGTACAGGAGGTAGCCGAGCAAGACCAGGACGGCCCCGATCAGCACGACCCAGTTGATCTGCAAGGGGCGATGAGCCGGATACGCAGGCGGCGGCCACGACGGAGGCGGCCATTGCGGGGCGGTCCAAGGCGCAGCGGCGGGTGCCGGCGGGATCGGCGAGGTGTTCAACGAAATCCCTCCGCAGCGGGAGCGGGCGCGAGGATACAAACATTTCGAGAAAACAGACGACGCCGGGGAGAGGGAGGGCGCGCAAAGAGTAAGTCCACCGCGGGAATCTCTGGACGTGCCTCGCGTACGCGTCCGTCGAGCGACGCTGAAGGATCTGGACCTCCTCGTGCGGCATCGGCGCGGGATGTGGGAGGCGGTCGCCGAGATGCCCGCGCACACCCTAGACACGGCGGACCGCGTGTACCGACGGTGGGCGCGGGCGCGCATCCGCTCCGGGCGGCTCGTCGGTTTCATCGTCGACGAAGGGGACACCGCGGTCGCCAGCGGCTGTGTTTGGGTGATGTCCGTCCAGCCGAGGCCGCATTGGGAAAGCACCCGCGCGGCGTATCTCCTGTCGATGTTCACCGAGCCTAGCCACCGAGGTAAGGGGCATGCGACCCGCATCGTGCGGACGGCCGTGAGCTGGGCGAAAGCCCGCGGAATCGGCGTGATGCTGCTCCACGCGTCGCGGTTCGGCGAGCCGATCTACCGCAGGGAGGGATTCGAGCCCACGACGGAGATGCGGCGCTTCCTTTCGGGGCCCCGCGCACCTCGCCAACGTACGCCGAAACGCGGTCCGCCCTCCCGGTGATTTCCTCCGATGGGAGCACGCAAGCCTTCATATACGACTTTGATTTATGAAGCTCGAATCGGCCGAGTGTCGACGATGACGACCGCGTACGACGTGCCCCCCGCCCTGTTGATCGAGCGGCTGAAGGACCACCTCCAGAAGGAGGGCAAGATCAAGCCGCCGGAATGGGCGGCATTCGCCCGCACGGGCGTGCACACGGAGAAGGCGCCGACCCAGGGCGACTGGTGGTACCGGCGGGTCGCGGCCGTCCTCCGGAAGGTCTACCTCCGAGGGCCCGTCGGCACGACGCGCCTCGCGGCGGAGTTCGGCGGACGCCGGGACGACGGCTCCGCGCCGTACCATCCGCGACGAGGATCGCGGTCGATCGCGCGGGAGGCAATGCAGCAGCTCGAGTCGATGGGCCTCCTCGCGAAGACGGACAAGCGGGGCCGCTCGATTAGCCCGCAAGGCCGAAAGCTGCTCGACACGCTCTCCCACGACATCCTGAAGGAGCTGGCCGTGACCCGTCCGGAGCTCGCAAAGTACCTCGGAGGGCGCTGACCGATGGCGCTGGACGACGACGAGCTCGACGCGATCCGCCGGAGGAAGCTGCAGGAACTGCAGCAGGCCCAGGTCCAGGCCTCGGCGGACCAGCAGTACCGCGAGCAGGTCCAGGCCCAGCGACAGCAGGTCCTGAGGCAGATTCTGACGCCGGAGGCGCGGGAGCGCCTCGGCCGCATCGAGCTCGCGTACCCGGAGCTGAAGGAGAGCATCGAGAACCAGCTCATCGCGCTCGCCCAGAGTGGACGCGTGCAGCGCATGATCGACGACGTGACGTTGCGGCAGATCCTGGAGCGCGTCATCCCGCGGAAGCGAGAGATCAAGATCGAGAGGCGCTGACGATGGCCCGCAACAAGCCGTACGCGAAGAAGCTGCGTCTCCTCAAGAAGGTCAAGTCGAACCGTCGGGTGCCGGCCTGGGTGATCCAACGTACGAAGCGGAACTTCACCCGCCATCCGAAGCGCCGCTCGTGGCGACGCAACAAGCTGAAGGCGTGAGCCCATGGCGGAACAGGAAGAGGAACGCATCATGGTCGTGCCCCTTCGCGCCGCCTGGGCCGCGTCGCGGACGAAACGCACGCCCCGGGCGATCAAGGCGATCCGGGAGCATGTGCAGCAGCACCTCAAGCCCGACCGCATCTTCATCGACGACGTGCTGAACGAGTACCTCTGGAAACGCGGCCGCGAGCACCCGCCGCGCCGCATCCGCATCAAGGCGATCAAGTTCGAGGACGGTTCCGCCGTCGTGAGCCTGCCGGAGGATTGAGGGACCTATTTGCTACGGCGGCTCGAAGTCGCAGGGAATCCCTACATCGGA
>DASPXQ010000183.1:0-2254 GCA_035637195.1 Thermoplasmata archaeon
ATGCGGCGGCTCAAGCGGCTCACGGCCCTCAGCCTCGGCATCGGAATCCCGCTGTTCGTCGTCGGCCTCGGACAAGGCCTCGGATGGTGGCTCGCCGGGCTCGAGGCGCCCGTGAACCTCGTCTTCTTCGTCCTCGCGACCCCCGTGCAGTTCGTTTCGGGTTGGCGGTTCTACCGCGGATTCTTCGACGCGATCCGGAACCGGAGCGCGAACATGGACGTCCTCATCGCGATCGGCACGAGCGCGGCGTACGGATACAGCGCGGTCGTCACGTTCCTGCCGTTCCTCGGGGTCGCACTCGCGGACAAGGGGACGTACTATGACACCGCCGCGGTGATCATCGGCCTCATCCTGCTCGGAAAGTATTGGGAGGAGATCGCGAAAGGCCGGGCGGGGGACGCGATCCGCAAGCTAATGGACCTCGCGCCCCGGACCGCCCGCGTGGTCCGCGACGGCCGGGAGGAAGAGATTCCTGTCGAGCTGGTTCAGCTCGAGGACCTCGTGGTCGTCCGACCGGGGGAGCGGGTGCCCGTCGACGGGACGATCGTCGAAGGATCCTCCGCGATCGACGAGTCGATGATCACCGGCGAGTCGATGCCCGTCGACAAGGAGGCCGGCGACACGGCGATCGGCGCGACCATCAACAAGACGGGCCTGCTGAAGATTCGTGCGACCCGCGTCGGCGCCGACACGACCCTGAATCAGATCATCAAACTCGTCGAGGACGCGCAGGTCTCCCGCGCGCCGATCCAGCGGCTCGTGGATCGGGTCGCCTCCGTGTTCGTGCCCGCGGTCGTCGGCATCGCGACGCTCGTCTTCCTGATATGGACCGTCCCGCTCGGCGAGTCGATCGCCCACTCCCTCGTGTTCTTCATCGCGGTCCTGATCATCGCCTGCCCGTGCGCCCTCGGCATCGCGACCCCCGCGGCGATCATGGTCGGCACCGGCAAGGGCGCGGAGAACGGCCTGCTGATCAAGGGAGGCGAGTACCTTGAGAAGGCGCACCGGCTGACGACGGTCGTCTTCGACAAGACGGGCACGCTCACGAAGGGTCGGCCGTCCGTCACGGACGTCGTGGCGTTCGCGGCCTTCTCTGAGTCCGAGGTCCTCCGGCTCGCCGCGTCCGCGGAGAAGGGCTCGGAGCATCCCCTGGCGGGGGCGATCGTTCACGCCGCCGAGGCGCGGGGTCTGCTGCTGGCGGATCCACATGCGTTCGAAGCCATCCCAGGCCGTGGCATCCGCTCGAACGTCGAGGGACGCGCGGTCCTCCTCGGCAACCGCCATTTCATGGAAGACGCCGGGATCCGCATCGATGCGGCGGAGTCGTCGCTCGCGCGGGTCGAGGCAGCGGGGAGGACGGCGATGGTCCTCGCGGTGGACGGGACGCTCGCCGGGGTCATCGGAGTCGCGGACACGCTGAAGGATCACTCCGTCGACGCGATCCGCGCGCTGAAGGCGATGGGCATCGAGGTCGCCATGCTCACGGGCGACAACCGGCGCACAGCGGAGGCGATCGCCCGGCAGGCCGGCATCGATCGAGTGATCGCCGAGGTCCTGCCGGCCCAGAAGGCGGACAAGATCAAGGAGCTGCAGTCGCAAGGCAAGATCGTCGCGATGGTCGGCGACGGGATTAACGACGCGCCCGCCTTGGCCCAAAGCGACGTCGGGATCGCGCTCGGAAGCGGCACGGATGTCGCCGTGGAAGCGGGCGGCATCGTCCTCATCAAAGACGACCTGCGGGACGTCGTCGCGTCGATCCAGCTCAGCCGTCGCACCGTCCAGAAGATCCGGCAGAACCTCTTCTGGGCGTTCGTCTACAACACGGCCCTGATCCCGCTCGCCGCCGGCGTGCTCGCGGGGGTCGGGATCGTCCTGAACCCGATCATCGCGGGCGCGGCGATGGGCTTCAGCTCCGTCTCCGTCGTGATGAACTCGATGACCTTGCGTCGGTTCCAGCCGACGGTATGACCGCGGTTGCACCCTGCATCACGCGGTTTATCTAGGGGATCGGCATCGAATGCCGGGAATGGACGCCCTCCAAGTCTGGCGTGCGGCAAGCGCCGGGATCGCCTTCGTCCTCGTCGTGATCCTGCTCGTCCGTCATGTCCTCGAGGCCCACTTGCGTCCAACGACGCGGCGAGCGCTCGACTTCGTCGCCGCCCCGCTCTTCGCCTTGTTCGTGCTCTTCATCGTCACGAATTTCCTCACGACGCCGTGAGGGCTCACGTCGGGCTCGGCATCCTTTGCCCGGGGC
>DASPXQ010000184.1:0-5716 GCA_035637195.1 Thermoplasmata archaeon
GAGGCTCGCCTGGTACGTCGTGTACGACGAGTACGTGTGGGTCGGGTTCTGCGCACTACCTCGTTGTCCGTCGCCGAAATCCCAGTCCCACAAGACGATCTGGGCGTCTCCCGGTCGGCTCGAGTCGGCGAATGTGGCGGTCACGTCGTTGCTCGTCCAATCGAACGAGGCAGACGGTCCCGTCGGTTGCTGCTGTTGCGGGAGCTGGTTGCGGAGCCAGGGGCCCGGGTTCGTCGCAATCGAGAACGCCTGCGAGAACGTGAACAGGATGACGACGAGGCCCAGCGCGAGGATCCCGATTCCGAGGATCATTTCGAAGAAGTCGCGTTTCATACGGACCATCGGCTCGCGGAGCGAGCCGCCGTTCATAACCGGATGCACACGATTCTCGCGATTGAGAATTCCGTCCCCGCGGATCACCCGTGAAAGATCGGTCGAGCGCTCACGGCGCGCGGCTCCGCGAGGGCCCGGAACGGACGCCCTGCGGTCTCGGCTCGGATCCGCCGGTGCAATTCCTCGATGGGCATCTCGGCCTGCGTCTTCGTCGCCCGAATCCGGACGTTTAGGACCCCGCTCCCGATCTCCTTCTTGCCCACGACGACGATGTAGGGGACCCACTCCTTTTCCGCGCGACGGATCTTCTTGGCGAGGGTATCGTTCGTGTCGTCGATGTCGGTTCGGACTTCGGGCAGCCGCTCGAGGAGGCCGCGGGCGTGGTCGAGCTGGTCGGCGCTCACGGGCACGACCCGGACCTGCGTGGGTGCGAGCCAGACGGGGAGCATCGGCGGCTCCCCCCGCTTCGCGGCGGCTCCGGCCTTCTCGAGGAAGGCGTACAAGACCCGTTCGATTGCGCCGCTCGGAGAGAGGTGCAGGATCAAGGGGTGCCGCGGGGCGCCCTTCTCATCCGTGAAGGTGATGCCGAACCGCTTCGCGTTTTCCGTGTCGATCTGGTCCGTCGTCAGGGCTGCCGCCTTGTCGTTTGCGTCGACGAAGTTCCATTCATACTTCAGCGCGTAGTAGAAGAACTGCTCCGACCACATCTCGACGAGGAGCGGCTTCCCCCAGCGTCTTGCGTATGCAATCACGAAGTCTTTGTGCTGTCGCCAGAACCACTCCGTGACCCGCATCCCCACCTCGAAGTCGTCGGGCATCGAGAACCCGCATTCCGCCATGAGCTTCCAGGCGACCTCGAACCGGACCATCATGTGCGCCTTCGCCTGCTCGACGTCCGCGCACAGCGCGTGGCAGTCGGGCATCGTGAACGCCCGGAGCCGGCGGAGCCCCGCCAGTTCGCCTCGTTGTTCCGCGCGGAACGAGTAGCGGGTCAGCTCGTAGAGAGCCAGCGGGAGCTGCTTGTACGACAGCACCATGTCCTTCATGATCAGGAACTGTCCGAAGCACGCGCTGAATCGGAGGAACGCCTTCTTGTTCGGCGTCTGCACCACGTACTGGCGGGCGGGAAAGCGATCGAGGTAGGACTTCAGGGCGGGGTGCTCGAAGTCATACATGACGGGGGACTCGACCTCCATCGCCCCGTATTCGCGAATCCGTCGCGAGACGATCTCTTCGAGGAGGGCCTTGATGAGTCTCCCTTTCGGATAGAAGCGAAGGTTGCCGGGGTCCGATCCCGGCTCGTAGTCGACCAGTTCGAGCTCCTGCATGAGGCGGACGTGAGCCGGCTCCTCCTTGACCGCCCGCGACTTCGCCATCTCATACTGCGCGAATTTCTCGAGGCGCTGCTGACCGCGAAAGTCGAAACCCACGATCGTTCCATCTTTGATCGTGAGCGGGTGCAGATCGCCCTTCGGGTCGAGGATGTGCCAGTGGGAGACGAGCTTCGCCTCCGCCTTGACCGCCTCGGAGACCTCCTCCCTTCCCGTCGCCGCTGAGTCGACGAAGATCTCTCGCGACAACTCGCTCAACGGGTGGCCCTTCACGGCAACTCGGAACGACTTGTAGTAACCGAACGGAGAGGCGTGGACCTCGAATCCGCGGGCGACGAGGCCGCTCTCGAGCGAATGAAAGAGTTCCTGCGCGGGTCCCGGCGCCGCGAGCGAGGAACTCAGGTGCGCGTACGGATAGAGCACGATCCGTTTCGTGCCAACCTGGGCCGCAACTTCTTCGATGTTCGTCGCCGCGGCCTTCGCGCCGGCCTCCGGCTGCTTCTCGTCCCGCTTCTCGGCGGTGATGAAGCAGACGAGGGCCTCGTCCACGCGGGCCTTTCGCTTCGACGGCGGGACGTCCTCGGCGTCCTTGAGCGCCTTCCCTGTGGTCTCGTACTCGAGGAAGTCTACATGGAGGAACAGCACTCTCATGTTCGTCGGCGTGTAGATACTGCGGGATATTAAGCTCCGCGCTCCGCGCACGCTGAAATATGCCGCGGGCGATGCCGCGGATTGTGTCGAAGTCCCCGCGTGTCTGGCGCCATCGTTCCGGCGAGATTGTCCTCGACCGGGCGCATGTGATGGGCGTCCTGAATGTAACGCCGGATTCTTTCTCCGACGGCGGGCGATACCTTGCGCCCGAAGCGGCGATCCAGCGCGGGCTCGAGATCGCGGAGCAGGGGGCGTCGATCCTGGACGTGGGCGGGGAATCCACTCGGCCGGGATCGGCGAGCGTCTCTGCCGAGGAAGAATGGCGTCGAATCGATCCCGTCCTCCGCGGGGTCGCACGCAAGATGGACATTCCAATCTCGATCGACACCCGAAAACCGGACGTTGCGGACAAGGCGCTCGAGCGCGGCGCGACAATCATCAACGACGTCACCGGCCTCTCCGATCCGCGGATGGCCCGTCTCGCCTCGAAGGCGCGCGCGGGGGTCGTCGTCATGCACATGCAAGGCGATCCCGCAACGATGCAGCAGGCCCCGCGGTACACGAATGTGGCCGAAGAAGTACGGGACTTCCTCGCCGCCCGCGCGAAGGCGGCGATGGCGGTCGGCATCGAGCGCGAGGCGATCGCCGTCGATCCCGGGATCGGCTTTGGGAAGACCGTCGACCACAATCTCGACCTCCTGAGGAATCTCGAGCGAATTGCGTCATTGGGTCATCCCGTCGTCGTCGGCGTCTCCCGGAAGTCGTTCATCGCCCACCTCGGCGGTGGGGAACGGATGGAAGATCGCTTGGCAGGCAGCGTGGCCGCGGCGACCCTTGCGGCGGCCCGCGGAGCCGACGTGATTCGGGCTCACGATGTGACGGAGACGGTCCGGGCCATGCGCGTCGCCAATGGGGTCCTCCGCGGTCGTGCAAACCTTTAATTTCCCGCCACCATTCGCACCGTAATGGTATCGCGGAAGTCCATCGCGTCGGTCCTCGACGAGTACGAGGACCCCGTCGTCGCGACGGTCTGTTCTCATTCGTCCTTGCAGATCTTCCACGGCGCCCGCCAGGAAGGCTTTCGCACCCTGGGGATCGCGATCGGAGACCGACCGAGGTTCTACGACGCATTCCCACTCGCCAAGCCCGATGACTTTCTCCTCGTCGACTCGTACGCGGACATCCTCGACCGCGCGGACGATCTGGTCGCGAAGCAGGTCGTCACGGTCCCGCACGGTTCCTTCGTCGAGTACATGGGCGCGGAGACGTTCGCGAAGCTCCGGATCCCGACGTTCGGGAACCGGGAGGTGCTCCGGTGGGAAACGGATCGGGAAAAGCAGCGGGAATGGCTGACCTCCGCCGGCGTCTCAATGCCCGCGAAAATCGAGCGGCCCCAGGACATCGACCGACCCGTGTTCGTCAAGTACTACGGCGCGAAGGGGGGCCGCGGCGCCTTCATCGCGAAGAACTACGAGGATTTCAAGGAGTCCATCCGCCCAGGCATGAAGTACACGATCCAGGAATACGTCGTCGGAACGCGGTACTACATCCATTACTTCTACTCGCCCCTGGCGACGAAAGGATACACGCTCTCGAAAGGGGCCCTAGAGATGCTCGGCGTAGACCGCCGGGACGAGGCCAACATCGACGAGATGTACAAGCTCGGGGCGCAGGAGGCCCTTCGGAAGATCGACCTGCTCCCGACGTTCGTCGTGACGGGGAACATGCCGGTGGTCCTGCGGGAGTCGCTCCTCCCGAAGGCCTTCGAGATGGGCGAGCGGGCCGTCGAGCGGTCGATCGCCCTGTTCGGCGGGATGATCGGACCGTTTTGCCTCGAAACGATCGTCACGGACCACCTCGAGTTCAAGGTCTTCGAGATTTCCACGCGGATCGTCGCGGGGACGAACCTGTTCATCGCGGGGTCGCCGTACTCCGACTTGGCGGAGCCGGGGATGTCGACGGGCCGCCGAATCGCCCGCGAGATCCGTGTGGCGCAGAAGCAGGGCCGCCTCTCCGACGTCTTGAGCTGAGCTTCGGGCCCGGAGGAGGAAATCACCCAGGAAAAACGGGTGGAAACTCTTTTATGGCCTCACCCGGCTGGGCCGGCCGCCATGGCCGATCCTGCCACGGACCAGGTCACGGTCGCGGTCATCCTGTTCGCGGTGGCCCTCGCCGTCTTCACCTTCTTCGAGTTGCGGTTCCTTCGGAAACGGATGAAGAATCGTCGGGTGCGCACGGCGAAACGGGACGAGGAACTCTCCGACGAGGCGCACAACACAATCGTGACGACGAAAGCGATCCTCGCGGCCCTGGAACGCCAGGGGATCCGGAGCGAGGAATCGGCCTCCTGGCTGCGCGAGGCCGAGACAGCTGCCACGCGGCGGAACTACCGCGTCGCCATCGACCTGACGGCGAAGGCAAAGGGACGGCTCCTCGCCCTGAAATCGGCGCAAGCGTCGAAGGGCGACTTGGCCAAGCTCGATCGGCTCCCGCGTTCCTCTGCTTCCGAGGAGATCACGACCAAGGAGATCATCCAGAGAGAGTTCCCGCCAAACCTCATGCAATCGAAGTTCTCGATTGAGGTTGCTACGACGGCAATTGACGCGGCCGGCGCCGCGGGACGCGACGTCGGTCAGGCGACGCAGCTCCTCGACGCCGCGAGGACCCGTTTCGATGCAAAAGATTACACCGGATCCCTTGGCCTCGCCCGACAATCGAAGCGCGCGGCCGATGGCGAATCCGTGGATGTCGCAGCGGCGCTGGCCGCACCGCCGACTTCACCAAACGCGGCGACCACGTGTCCGAATTGCGGAGCGGCTCTCCACGGTGACGATGCATTCTGTCGGAAGTGCGGGACTCGGCTCGTCGCGAGTGCATGCGCGTCGTGCGGTGCGAGCCTTCTCGAGGACGACGCATTTTGCCGGAAGTGCGGCGCGCCTGTTTCTCGATGGCAGGAACAAGCGGATAAACCTTAATTACCGAGGCCCGCCATCCCTCGCGTGATGGCGATTGGAAGCGACATGGAGCAAGCCCTCACTGCTCTGTACGGCGAAGACCAAGTCGCCGCCGTCATCACGCTCAAGGTAGACACGAAAGAGGCGGATCGCATCGCGACCGAGATCTCGAAGTTCGAGGTGATTCAGGACGTCTTCCTGGTCACGGGCGACACGGACATCATCGCGAAAGCCCGCTTCAAGAACTACAAAGGGCTGAAGGACTTCGTGCTTTCAAGCCTCGCTCCGATTTCAGGAATCAAGGATACAAAGACCTTGATGGTCGTCACGACCTACAAGGAAGCCGGACTGCCGAGGGCACCAAGTTGAGGACGACGCTCACAACCGCGAGATGGTCAGATGGACACCGAGGCGAAGCTGAAGCAAATCATGGACGTCCTCGATCAG
>DASPXQ010000185.1:0-3532 GCA_035637195.1 Thermoplasmata archaeon
GCGCAGGGTTGAAGGGTTGAGATGGTCCGGATCGACGAGTCGGAGTACGCCGAGGCGCTCGAAGGCGAGCGCGCGCATCAACTGTTCCTTTCGCGGCTCCGTCCGCGGGACGCAGACGATCGGGATGCCGCGCGAGGCGGCCTCCGCCAGGGTGTTGTATCCGCCCATCGCCACGATCGCGTCCGCTCGGTCGAGGTAGCCGGAGAGGCCGGGGACGAATCCGTGGAACGCGGTCGCACACTCGCTCGCGAGGGACCGGAGACGGTCCTCGTCCTCGGGCGGCATCATCGGGCCGCACACCGCGATCCCGGACCAGGAGGCGCCCTTCGACGCCCGAAGGAACGCCTCGAGGAGGACGGAGCCGTCTTCCCCGCCGCCGGCCGTCGCGAGGACGACGGGGCGGTCGTGGGGTCGCGCCGGGACCGGTGCCGAATCGGGCTCGGGAAAGGGAGGCTCCTCGGGTGGCGCCACGACGTAGCCCGTGAACGACGTCCGTCGGGCGACGGCCTCGGGGAAGAGGTACGCGCGGATCGGGTCGAAGACGATCGGGTCCCCGTACACGAGGACGCGGTCGTACCATTCCGCGATGCGCGCCGGGATGTCGTACGGCTCCCACTCCTGGAAGACGGTCGCCGGATCGTCGAGGATGTCCCTCAGGCCGAGCACGGTGCGCCCGCCCGCCGCGCGGAGCGCGTCGAGGGCGCCGCGGAGCTCCCCTCCCGCGCCGAGCGGATGCTTATCGACGAGCACCACGTCCGGGTGGAACGTCTTCACGGCGGCGATCAAGAGATTCGAGCGGAGGGCGTGAACGTCTGTGGAGGAGACCCGAAGGCGCCGGGCCTTGTAATGGCCGTTCGCGACCTTCCGCAAGCTCGGGAGTTTGAGGATGTCGACGCCGTGGGGCAAGCCGAGTCGATGCGCGTCGTCCGTGCCCGTCGCGAGGAGGATCGGGGCGTCGGGGGCCTTGTCTCGCAGCGCCGCGGCAATCGCGAGATTCCGACGCGTGTGACCCAGGCCGAGGCCGTCATGCGAATACAGAAGGAAGCGAGGCCCTCGGTCGGAGACGGCGATTCGTACGAACGTGGACCGCACACGGGCCGCGACGCCCATGGATTTGGATCGACGCGTTCGCTCCAACGGAACTTGTCTCCTTCGTCGCGGTCCCTCGCCGACGGCGCATGTCGACCACGGACTCATCTGCCTTAACGGTTCTTGGACAATTATCGAAACGTCTCCCGGCGATGCGCGTTCCGGCCTGGAGAGCGAGCGAGGCCCGGTCGAGCCTGGGCTTTCGAAATTCGTCCAATTCAATTGATATCCCGGCCCATCGTACGGCCCGGGCGGTGGGTTCGATTCCGGCATTGGAGCGGCCCGGCGCGTCGGGCGGGCCCGGACGAGAGGCGGATCCCTCGCCCGGGAAGCGCGGAACCGTCAACGCCGACGCGAGGTCCGCCGTCTTCCCGGCCTCCGGATGGCCGAGCGCGTTATGGAGTCTGATCATCGCCGGCCTCGTTTTCCTCCCGACGGCTTTCCTCGTTTCCTCCACTCAGGTCCTGACTTCCCCGCTCTCGATTTCGTCGGGGCCGGCAGCCTTGCTCGCCTCGGCTCCCGGGGCTTCTCCTCCTATCCTCGGCGGATTCTTCACGGAAAACCAGGGCCAGGTGCGCAACGGCGATGTCCGCTACTACCTCGTATCGGGAGGGCTCCGCGTCGGGATGATTCAGTCGGGTCTCTTGATCGAGATGATCGACCCCGGTCCCGGAGATTCGGGTGCCGCGTCCGGTCCGCAACCGGACTCGTTTCCCGAGGGCGACGGCCATGCCGCAGCGGTGAGCGCGTCCCTCATCCGCGTCGACTTCGAAGGTTCGAACCGCGTCGCGCCCGTGGGAAGCGGGGAGCTGCCGTTCCGCAGCAACTACCTTTCCGGGAACGACCCGTCCACGTGGCACCGCGGGATCGCGAGCTACCACCACGTGACGTACGCCGGCCTGTACGACGGGATCGACCTCGTCTACCACGCCGACGCGACGGGACTGAAGTACGAGTTCCGCGTGTCGCCCGGCGCCGACCCCGGACGCATCCGCTGGTCGTACGCGGGCGCGGTGGGCCTCCAAATTCAGGACGGCGCTCTCATCATCCGCACGAACGTCGGGGAGATCCATGACGCCCCGCCAGTCGCAATCCAGGACCGCCGTGAGGTGCCCTGCTGGTACACGTCGGAGGGAACCTCCATCGGCCTCGCGTGCGACGCCTGGGATCCCGCCCGGGCCCTCACGATCGATCCCCTTCTTTATTCGACCTTCCTCGGCGGCAGTACGTACAGCCGGGCCACCGCGATTGCCGTGGACGCATCGGGGAACGCGTTCGTCACCGGATACACGTCCTCGGTGGATTTCCCGACCACCCCGGGCGCGTTCCTCACGACGTACGCGGGCGGTTTGCGGGATGCCTTCGTGGTCAAGTTGAATCCCTCCGGGACCGACCTCGTCTACGCGACGTTCCTAGGCGGCTCGGGCACGGACCGGGCGTTCGCGATTGCGGTCGACAGCGCGGGCGACGCGACCGTGGCTGGTTACACGAATTCCACGGACTTCCCGGTCACACCGGGCGCGTCCCGCACGAACTACTCCGGCGGCGAGAAGGACGCGTTCGTCGCGAGGTTGGATTCCGCGGGATCCGCACTGGTCTACGCCACGTTCCTCGGTGGCGACTTCGACGACCGCGCGTACGCGGTCGCCCTCGATTCGTCCGGCGACGCGTTCGTGGCGGGCCTCACGAACTCGCCCAACTTCCATGTGACCGCGGGCGCCTTCCAGACCACGTTCACGAACACCACCTGCGGGCTCACTCTGTGCGAGCACGGGTTCCTCGTGGAGCTCAACGCCGACGGGAGCCACCGCGTCTACGCCTCCTTCCTCGGGGGCACGTACGCCGACCGTGTCCTCGGCGTCGCGGTGAATGCCTCCGGGGCCGCGTCCGTCGTCGGGTACACGAACTCGTCCGACTTCCCGGTGACCCCCGGCGCCTTCTCGACGACGTTCCACGGGGGCGCTTGTGGCGCCTTCACGTGCAGCGAGGCATTCGTCGCGACGTTCGACCCCACTGGAGCGCGCCTCGTCTACGCGACGTTCCTCGGCGGCTCCAAGGTCGACGAGGGACACGAGATCGCAATCGACGCGGGCGGGAACGCGTACGTCACCGGGGAGACGAACTCCACCGACTTCCCCGTGACCCCGGGGGCATACGAGACGACGTCTCGGGGTGCCGGCGAGAGCCACGCCTTCGTCACGGTGCTGAATCCGTCCGGGACCGCCCTCGTGTGGTCCACGTTCCTCGGCGGGAGCAACGGCGACCACGGGCAGGGCATCGCCTTCGACGCGTCGGGCGACGCCGTCATCACGGGCTGGACGAACTCCTCGGATTTCCCGACCACCCCGGGCGCGTTCGATACCAATTTCAGCGGCGGCGGAGCCCGGGACGATGTGTTCGTCTCGGAGCTGAATCCCACGGGCGACCAATTGCTGTACTCCAC
>DASPXQ010000186.1:0-10014 GCA_035637195.1 Thermoplasmata archaeon
CAGTATCCGTATCCGAGGGGACTCGGGCCCGGCCACGCGTTGTAGCCGACCTCGCCCTCGTAGTGCGGCCGGCCGAGCGCGCGCTGCCAGTCGTGCTCCCAGTCGATCAGGTACTGGTCCTCCGCGGTCCCGTACGTGTGATGGTGGGACACGTCGAGGCCGGGGATGTCGTTGAAGAAGAAGTGGTACGTCCACCTGAACGCCGGGACGCCGGGGAAGAGGTTCCAGCCGCCCAGGCCCATCGTGATCAGGTGGTGCGCGCTGTGCGGCTTGACGTCCGCGATGTACGTGCTCGCCCACGCCTGGAAGCCGTCGATCCCGCCGACCGACGCCCAGTAGACGTCGTTGTCGACGTCGGGTTCGTTCCACACGTCCCACATCGCGATCTGCGATTCGTTGTCGTACCGGTCCATGATCGCCCGCACGACCTCGACCTGGTGCGCATAGCGGACGTCCGAGGTGTCGAAGAACCGGTTGTCCTTGTTCGTCGCGAAGTGCCCGAGGACCGGCACGAGGTAGACGCCCGAGCGGTTCGCCCAGTAGATCATCCGATCGAAGATGTTCCAGAACGTCGTCGGATCGCTCTTCCAGGCGTTGTACGTCCCTTCGGGATTCCACGAGTGGTCGGCGACCCAGATCCGGAGGAGGTTCACCTTCGGATTCGTCGGCGTCCCGGCGACCTCGTTGAAGTGAAGGAAGTACCGGAAGTATTCCCGCCACAGCGAATCGGCATCCGTCACCCCGCCGATCTGCCCGCCGGAGTCGGGGAAGAGGCCGTTCTTGCCCCACGCGCCCGGATCCGCCGGGCCCCAGAGGCCGGACGCGATCATCGCGTAGATGAACGGATATTGATCATCGACTCCGAACAGCTGGATCGGGGCGCCATTGCGCATGAGATCGGAGCCGCTCGCGTAGACGAAGCCGGCGGGCCCGACCGGTTGCGGGACGTACGCGGGCACGGTCACAATCGGCGAGAGCGTCGATCCGATCCGCGTCTGGACCGTCGCGTTATCCGAGACGGGGACGCCGAGGAACCAGTATTGCCCGATCCACGTGACGATGCCGCTGACGGCGACCTGGCCGTTCACCAAGACGTCAATCTGCTCGTTCACCCCATCCGTCACGCCGAGCGCGCTCGCGTCGGCGCTCCCGGTCCGCACGACGTGGATCGACAGCGTCGTCGCGAGGGGCGAGAGCTTGGCGCCCGATGGCGGAAGCGTCCCGCCCATCGAACTCTGGATCAGGAGGAGGACGACCGCCGAAATCAGGAGCAGGCGCGCCCCGAGGGAACGCGCCGATCGACCCGCGGTCCGGTTGATTCCATTCGCACGGAGCTGCGGTTCCGAACGTTCATGGGATTCGGTCACGACGTTCGCGGCCGCACCGGCCGCTTCGTGACATCATGCCTCCCTCCCGCGAATCGCAACTGATTGCTGTATCCGGCATTCAGTTCTAGTTATGAGTTTCAGAACGTCCCTTCCCTGGTCGCCGGTCGTGCGTGCGATTGGCGCGGCGCACTCACGAAGTCCCCGAGGAACGTCGTATGGACGGAAGCGCTTCCCTTCCATGGACGCGGTCCCGCAATCTTTTCAAACCCCTTCGCCTTCGTCCCCCTTCGCGCGGTGCTAGTCTAGTCTGGTTAGGACATAGCCTTGCCAAGGCTATAAGGCGGGTTCAAATCCCGCGCACCGCACTCGCCCCTACGCGCCGCGACCGCCGCTCACGAGATACGCGATTCCGAAGCCCGCGATCGCGGAGGCGATCCCGATGACCGCCATCTGCACGCCGCTGCGTGTCGGTCGCCCGATGGTCGTCCTCGCCTTCCACCAGCCGATCGCGAACAACGCCGCGGTGCTGACGACCAAGGAGACGACGATTCCCAGGAGGATATCCGCCCCGATCACGAGGAACGGGATGAGCGGGATGAGCGAGCCGAGGATCGCGGCGAACCCGACGAGGATCGCGCTCTTCCGCGCCTGCGTCGGGTCCACGGGCGCGAGGTTGAGCTCGTGGGACATCATGAGCTCGAGCCACGCCTTCGGCTTCGATACGATCCGCTCAAGCATGTCCTCCAGCTCGGGTCCTTGGAAGTCCCAGCGTTCCAGGATTTCGCGGACCTCCTGGCGCTCCAGGTCCGGGAGATCTTTCATCTCCTGTTTCTCCCGTTCGACCTCGCTGAGGTAGTGATCCCGCCGCGCGAGCGTCGACGTGTACGCGACCGCGCCCATCGAGATCGATTCGGCGAACGTCGCGGCGAGCCCGCCTGCCAGGATGATCGTGAGTGGCTCGGCGACTCCGAGGCTCCGTGCGGACACGGCAACGCCGAGGATCACCCCGAGGACGTTCACGAGCCCATCTTGACTGCCGAGGATGAAATCCGACAACAGGCCGGGCTGCGCGTGTTTCTCCGCGAGCGCGTCTTCCTCGATCTTCCGCCAGAACGCGAATCGCGTCGCCAAGCGCCTCGCCCGCGCGGCCCAAAGAGCCGCTTGGATTTGACCGTTGCGCTCCGCAAGAGGAAGTGGCGCCGGCATCCGGGCCACGATGTCCGACCGATCCGGCGTGGCGCGCGCGAAGGTATTTCTAAGCCACCCTAGATTCGTCGCACTCGATGGCGGCTGCGGGCACCTCGTCTCTCCTGGATGCGATCGAATCCGCGGTCGGCGCGTCGCGGCCGCGGGAGGCGGTCGATGCGGCGGTCAAGGGACTCGTCGCGAAGACACCCGCTCTCGAGGTGATCCGCGCCGCGGCTCGAGGCGCGGCCCCGCGGTACGACGGCCTCGCGCCTCGCGGCCTCGCCGTGCTCGCCGGGGTCGCCAATCTGTTCCCGCTGACTCAGCCGCGCTTCCATCCGCTGCCGACGCTTCAGGGGATCACGTTCATTGCCTCCGAGGAGAAGGCCTCCGCACCGGCGAAGGCGCCCCTCATCGTCTCCGGGGAAATCACGCACCTCGGTCGGTCCTTCCTCTTTGCCGTCCGTGCCGGCGACCTAGCGGAGGCGGAATCGATCTTCCTCGGCATGATTGACGAGGGCTGGGAGCGGAAGATGGCGGGCGACATGCTCTTCCGCGCCGCGGTTGAAGACATGGGCGAAGCGGGCCGGAAGTTCTTCCTCGCGGTGAAGGCATGGCAGCTCGCCCGATCGCTCGGCTTCCGCGACGCGCGGACGATCCTGCGGCCCGCGGTCCAGTACCTTGTGAAGAGCCCCCGCGACCGCACGCCGTACGACTCGATCATGTCCGTCCTCGGGAAGGAATGGGTCGATCTCGAGGCCCTCGCGGGCGGCGGCCGTCCGCTCGATGACCCCGGCCGGACTCGAGTGGCCGCGATTGCCTCCGCCCTTGATCCTGCCGCATGCGTCCAGGCGACGCTCGCGACCCTGCGCGACGGATACGCCGCCACGTCGATCACGGAAGGCTTGGCGGTCGAGGCCGCGAAGCGCGTCATCGCTGCGCGCGGGTACGACGTCGGCACGGCGCGCGCCCTGATGTTTGTCCACGCGGCCCGCTTCGTCCTCGGGTTCAGCCGCACGCCGGAGAGACTCTATTCGCTCTTCCAGGCGGCCCTCCGTGTCCGCTCTCCCGTGCCGACGATTGGCACCCCATCAGGAGCGGACGCCCCGGGGGAAGGCGAGGCGCTGTGCCACCTCGCGGGCGAGTTCGACGCGCGCAATCCAACCGCGGCCGTCGCGCGAACCCGCTCGTACGTCGCGCGCGGATATTCCGCCGCCCGGCTGACGGACGTCCTCGCGAACTACGCCGCGCGGGACTCGGCGATCGCGAACGACGGGATCAACCTCCTCCTCGCGGACGTCTGCACGACGGAGTTCCTCGCGACGAGGGCGCCGGAGGTCGCGATGGCGCTCGCGAAGATGATCGCCGCCTCGCCGAAAGACCAGGCCGCGTACGCCGCGTGGACGCCGGTCCTGGCGGTGTGATCACTTCTTGTTCAGTTCCTGACCGATCAGCGCGAAGTGGGCGAGGAGCGCCTCGAGCTGGATGCGCTCGTTGCTGCCTTCGATGAGCCGGAAGTCCGTTTCCCCGATCCGATCGAGCAGGCGGACCTTGTACTCGTCGGGGACGTTCATGTCGAACACGGACCGATGCAGTTGCCGGAGGACGTCCTCTCCCGAGACGCCGTATTCGATGAGCAGCCGGTCGAGCACTTCGCGGGCCCGGAGGAAGTCGCCGGTCAGCGCCTTCTCGATGAGTTGCTTCACTTCTTCCGGCTTGATCGTGCTCGCGACCTTGTACAGGACGTCCGCATCGATCGTCGAGCCGAGGGCCGCCGCCACCTGGAGGGAATTCACGGCGCGGCGCATGTCTCCTTCCGCGATGTAGATGAGTGCGTCCATCCCATCGTCCGTGATCTTGAGCTTCTCCGCCTTCGCGATGCGCCCGAGGTATTCGCGGATCGCGTCGGGCCGGAGCGGCCGGAACCGGAACACGGCGGTGCGAGACTGGATCGGTTCGATGAGCCGCGACGAGTAGTTCGCGGACAGGATGAACCGCGAAGTCTTCGAGTACGTCTCCATCGTCCGGCGCAACGCGGCCTGCGCGTCCGCGGTCAGGTTGTCCGCCTCGTCGAGGAAGATAATCTTGAACGACGTGCCGCCGAACGGCGCGATGCGCGCGATCCCTTTGATTTTCGATCGGACCACATCGATGCCACGTTCGTCGCTGCTGTTCAGCTCGTAGTAGTTCTGCTTCCACTCCGGGCCATACATGTCGCGCGCCAGGGCGATGGCGCACGTCGTCTTGCCGGTGCCTGCCGGGCCGGCGAACAGGAGGTGCGGCAGGTTCGCAGCCTTGGCATAGGATTGAAGTCGTTCGACGATGTCGTCCTGCCCGACGACCTCGCCCAGGGTCTTCGGTCGATACTTCTCGACCCAGATCTCCTTCATCGCTCCCCCGACGCGCCGAATCCGGCGCAGGCGTAATAAGGCTTTGGCGGGGGGTCGCGGAACCTACGTCAGGGAGAGGTCCAGGAACTGCAGGACCGCGCCGATCGGGTTGATGAGCGTCGTCGTCTCGCCGCCCGCGAAGAGGAGTCCGACGCTCCGGTTCCGTTCGTCGACGACGAGGGACCCGCTGTCGCCGCCTCGCGACAGGATATCGCTCACGATCTGCTGGCGGAAGATCGCGGTCTTCCCGCCGTAGTCGACCTCAACGACCGCGTCGAGCGCCGAGATCCGACCCTCCGTGGTCGAGGTCGTGCGGCCGCTCTTGCGAACCCGCATGCCGATCGACGCGTCGACCGTGCCGGCGACGCGGCCGATGCCGAGGATCTCCGCGGCGACGACGTCCACCGAGATCGGCTCCGCGATCGCGGCGTCGACCAGGTTCGCCCTCCCGCTCGGGAGCCGCTTGAGCCCGAGGCCCGCGGCCGCGAGCGCCGGGCCGAGCGCCCGTTCCAGGAGCCGACCGACCGCGCCGAGACGCCGCTCCTTGAATTGAATGGGCACGAAGTCCGTCAGCCGGCCGATCGCGTCTTGGGTGCGGCCTCCGTCCGCGGGGCCGGGTTGCAGGATCAGGTCGCCCGGATGCCCGTCGTTCGCATTCGCCAGGACGTGGTTGTTCGACAGGATCACCGGACGGCCCCGGCGGTGCGCTGTCGCCCCGAGCGTCCCGGCCGTGATGAGGAAGTGGCCGATGCTCACGCCGCCCGGCGCGGGTCGGATCTTCCGGGTGCGGTCTATAGCCTTCGGCTCGAGGAGGCGCAGGGCGTGGAAGCGTCCCGTCTCGACGACGTCGGTGTGGATGCCGCCGAGGTCCCGCGGGACGATGTCCCGCCTCCGGAGCTGGTCCTCCGGCCGCTTCCGCTCGACGAAGACCACGACGCATCGCTCCCCCGTCTCGCGGCCCCCGATGACCTTGTTCCCGACCGCCACGCCGACGACGTTCGCCCGCGCGAAGAGCGCGGCCTCGAAGCTCGACTTCGCCGCGTCGACGCCGTCCCGCGGCATGCCTCACTCCTTCCGCTCGAACGCGCTGATCTCGAGGAGGCCTTCGCCGAGCTTCCCGCCCGCCGTCGTGCCGGCGACGCGGACGACCATGTTCGAGACGAATCCGAGGAACACCCCGATGCCGTAGTACGCGAGCAGGTCGCGGGCGTACAGGAAGGAGAGCATGCTCACGCCGAATACGACCGCGATGAACGCGGCGAAGGCGCCCCACTGCACCCGGTACCGCCGGACGGCGAAGAGGAGGAACCATCCGAGGACGACGCCCATGAGCAGGAGCCCGAGCTGGTTGATGTCCGTCTCGTTCCCTCCGGGAAGAGGGACCACATCCCGACCATCGCAAATAAAGCAACCGCGGCGGTTCTCAAGCGACATAACCAGGGCCCGAGGGATTCCGCCAAAAGGCTCAACTACCCCGTGCTCCGATGCCCGCGCGGAGGGGAGTTGCCCTGTCCGCGCCGAACTTCTGTCCCGCGTGCGGGTCCGCGAACGCGCCGTCCAACAACTTCTGCCTCAACTGCGGCACTCGCCTGGTCCTGACGAGCACCGCTCCCCTTCCGCCCTCGTATCCGCCTCCGTACGCGCCGGCGTATCCGCCGGCCGCGTATCCGCAGCCCGCATATCCGCCGGCCTACCCGATGCCCGTCCCGCCGGCGTACCCGGGCGGCTATCCTCCGTCCGCTTGGGGTCCCCCGATGCGCGGCAGCCGGGCGGGCGACATCCTCTCGGGCACGTTCGAAGTCTGGTCGAAGGACCTCGCGTCGTACTTCGTCGTGTACCTCGTGCTGGCCGCGGTCACGGGGGTGATTGGCGGCGCGCTCTCCCTCGCCCTGCTCAACACCTTTGGGGTGGGCGGGGTGATCCCGGGGACTCCGTCCGGCGCCGTCCCGAGCGGCACGAGCCTGCTGTCCCTCCTGCTCTATGCGGCAGCGGCGATCGTCGCGTCCGCGATCCTGAGCAGCATCGTTGCCGGGGGCATGACCGAGTTCGCGGTGCGCCGGTTCCGCGGCGAATCGATGTCCGTCAACGACGCCCTGCGTCGAGGGATCCAGCGGTTCCTGAGCATCCTCGGCGCGAACATCCTCCTCACGTTGATCCTCCTCGCCCTCGTCGTCGTGCCGCTGGTCCTCCTCCTCGCGCTGGTCCTCGCCGCCGCGAGCGGCGGGGGGACGTTCTCCGGCGCCGGGATCGCGCTGGTCTGCGGTCTCCTTGGTGCTCTCGCGATGGGCGGCATCCTCGCGATTTACGTGTTCGTGGCCATGAGCCTCTACGCGCCCGCGATCATGATCGAGGGCGCCGGTGCGGTGGACGGGTTGAAGCGGAGTTGGGCGCTCACGAAGGGCCATCGGCTCTCCCTGTTTGGCGCGATCTTCGTGGTGGGCCTCCTCTCTGCCGTCGTCACGACCGCCATCACCTTTCCCGCGGGGCTGGCCGACCTTTGGGTCGTGTCGCTCGTGGCCAGCGCCCTCGCGAGCGCGATCGTGGCCCCGTGGGCGGTCATCCTCGCGGCCGTCGCGTACGACCTCATCGTCCGCCCGTTCCCGTCCATGGGGACGGCACCGCCCGCCGTTCCGGTGACCCCGCCTGCCGGGCCGGCCCCGCCGACGGCTCCGATGCCACCGGCGCCGCCGAGGCAGCCGCCCGGCGCGTGAAGTCTTAAACCCCGCCGCCCTTTCGACGACGCGTGACCTGTGACCGCTGCGGCGCCCCGTCGGTCGAGTGGATCCGGTACAGCGGCGAGCACCTCTGTCGCAATCACTTCCTCGAGTTCGTCGAACGACGCACGAAGCGTGAGCTGCGATCCCAGGTGGACTTCCGCAGCGGCGAGCGAGTCGCCGTCGGGATGAGCGGCGGGAAGGACTCGAGCGCCACGGCCTTCCTGCTCGCGAAGTTCCTGGGGGATCGTCGCGACGTCGAACTGATCGGGATCACGATCGACGAGGGGATCGCCTCGTACCGGCCGGAGGGGATCGAGCGCGCACGGCGGCTCTGCATGAAGCTCGGGATCGAACATCAGGTGCTCGCCTATGAGGAGACCGTGGGTCAGGGAATGGATGAGGTCGTCGCGCTGGACCCGCAGACGATACCGTGCAGCTACTGCGGTCCCTTTCGCCGCCACGCCCTGAACCGAGCGGCCCGAGATGTCCACGCGGACTACGTGGCCACGGGCCTGAACCTCGACGACACGGCCCAGTCGATCCTGATGAACATCGCCCGCGGGGACGTCGAGAAGCTCGCTCGACTCGGGCCCCACGAAGTCCGCCAGCCCGGCCTCGTGCCCCGGATCCAGCCGCTGCGCATGATCCCGGAGAAGGAGGTCTACCTGTACGCGATGCTCCGCGGGATCGAATTCCACGATGCGACGTGCCCGTATGCGGAGAGAGCTCAGCGGGGCCGCTTCCGCGACATCGTGCATCGGCTCGAGGAGGAGAGCCCGGGGACTCGCCATGCGATCGTCCGGGGCTACGACGAGTTGCGGCCGCTCCTCCACGAGAAGTACCCGCCGGCTGCGCTGAACGCGTGCGCGCGATGCGGCGAGCCGACCGTCCACGCGGTGTGCAAGGCGTGCGAACTGCGCGAACGGGTCGGCATCAAGTCGTTCGTGACAGAAACCTAGAGAGTCAACAGCAGGGGTCGAGCGGGTCCGAGCCGGCGACATACGTCGAATCGATCCGCACTTCGAGGAGCGCGTCGCCGAGCGGTACACGATTGACGTCGTCCCGCGCCCCGTCCCGGTCCGTGTCCGCGAGGACGGGGCTCGTGCCTTTCGTCGCGTATTCGTTGTCCGCGAGTGTGTCTCCGACCGCCTCGATGTCCATATTCCATCATTCACGGAGTTGTGACCGCAGATTGCGGCGCGCGAAGACTGCCGAGAATGTCTTCCAAATGCCGAGCACGAAGGTCGCTGCGACCAGTATCACGACGATAGCCAGGCTTGTCGGATCCGTCTGCAACTTTCGCATTTCCAGAGGATCCCAACCCGTCCCATAGAATGTGTTCAGAAAGTCGGCAAGCGAGGCTATCCCAATTCCGAACATCAGGAGAACGAATACCAAGCTGTACCTCACGCGGAATCGCAGCTCTGCGATCCGCTTCTCCTGATCGGTCGTGAGTTGGGTCAAGTCATCACCCCAGTCTTGCGACCGACAAACCTCCCATCGCCACAGAGGTAATTGCAGGGCTAGTGCCACGTAGTAGACTAAGGGGGCAATCGTTTTGAGGCGAGCACCGAGAGCGACCCTGATGAACCCGAGCAATGTGAGTGCAAAGCCAACCCCCGTGCCAACTAGGCCAGCCGGACCTTGCAGTTGGGGTGATACAACAAACAGGATTAGCCCGGTAATCGACAAGAGCATAGACTCCGCTATCGCGGATATGCCGACAGGGTCATCTAGCACAAAATAACGGACCAGGATTATCAGTACCGTAATCGCGAATCGGCCAAAGGTAAGCGGGGCCCGGGTGTCCCACCAGGCGGTTACGGGAATATAATCGACCACGAACTCGGGGATGAAGTCGACATTGTCTGGGGAATTGCCGGTATCCGCATTACTTATTGGGAAGAGGCCAACAGCGACCGCTCCGAGGATAAGTCCCATCGCCACGCTCGTGACCAACGGTACGACGAGACCCGCGAGCGCGGTTATGGGCTTCGCCGCAACATCGACGGTCAGAAGGGCAATTGCAAGCGCCAAGAACAAGAGGAAGGTTCCTCCTAGGAGGAGCCCAGTAACGATTTGCGCCGCGCGGTCAGCATGTTCGTCGGGACTTGGATTTGTCCCTTGAAGCTCGACCGTCGCGGCTTGAACGGTGGCCCGCACGCTTGCCAGATACTGCTCGATGGCGTCCAGCACCGGCTTGAAAAGGGTTTTCAGCAGATTTGTCACATAGGCGACTACCCAGTCAAGTACCTGCCCAAGCACCTTCCCCGCCGCCTGCACCGCGCTCGCGACGGCCTGCGCGGCTCCGACGATCCCATTCCAGATCCACGCGCCGAACTGAGCGATCACGTTCGCGACTTGCACCATGAGGTTGTACGTCGCGATCAGCGC